>JAGAAC010000085.1 GCA_017615475.1 Clostridia bacterium | reverse complement strand
CCAGGAAACGGAAAGCTTTGGGAATGACACAGAAGGATCTGGCTGAAAAACTGACCGTATCCTTTCAGGCGGTTTCCAAGTGGGAAACCGATGCTTCCCATCCGGATGTGGAATTGCTGCCCGCGCTTGCGGAAGTACTGGAAACAACTGTGGACGCGCTTGTGGGCTATCGGTCGCCGATCCTGGCCGATTATGAGGAAAGATACCAGTCTCCGGAATACTACTGGGGTATCGAACCCAACCGCCTTTGTTTTGACATTCTGCGGCTGCGGCCTCCGGTCCGGCCGTACAAGGTGCTGGACATCGGGTGCGGCGAAGGAAAGGATGCCGTCTTTCTGGCTCGAAACGGCTACCGGGTGTCGGCCATCGATATTGCCGAAAACGGTCTGGAAAAAGGCCGCATCCTGGCGGAAAGATGCAATACCCGTGTGGATTTCTTCAAAGCGGATATCTCGGACTATCGGCTGACCGAGAAATATGACATCATCCTGAGCAGCGGCGTTTTCCATTTCCTGCGTCCGGAGATTCGGGAAGAAGTCATCAGCGACCTGAAAAAACATACCAATGACGGCGGCCTTCATACACTGAACGTGTTCGTATCAAAGCCTTATCTGAAACGTTCCGGCGAGAAAAAGGAAAACCGTTATGAGTGGAAGAGCGGCGAATTGTTCACTTACTATCATGACTGGCATATGCACAGGATTGATGAGGAGCTCTTTGACTGCAACAGCGGCGGTGTTCCCCATCAGCACTGTATGGATATCATGGTTGCGGAAAAGAAGGTGAAATGAACATGAAAACGTATGATTATATCCTTTTTGACCTGGACGGAACCCTGACCGATCCGGGGCTCGGCATCACCAACTCCGTCATGTATGCCCTGAAAAAGTTCAATATCGATGTGAACGACCGGACGGATTTGTATAAGTTCATCGGGCCTCCCCTGAAAGGTTCCTTCCGGGAGTTTTACGGTTTCGCGGACGATCAGGCTGAACTGGCCGTCAGTTATTACCGCGAGTACTTCAGAAAACAGGGAATGCTGGAAAACTCGGTCTATGACGGGATCCCGGAATTATTGGATCATCTGAAAGGAAAAGGCAAAACGCTGATTGTCGCCACATCCAAACCGGAAGCCTTTACGCTTGAAATCCTGCGGCACTTTGGGCTGTATGATTATTTTGACTTCATCGCAGGCGCGACCATGGACGATACCCGGAACAAAAAAGCGGATATTATCCGCTATGCGCTGGAAAACTGCCAAATCACCGATCAATCCTCCGCCGTCATGGTCGGCGACAGGAAGCATGATATCATCGGTGCTCAGGAGAACGGGCTGGATTCCATCGGTGTCCTTTTCGGATACGGTGACCGTTCGGAACTGACTGCTGCCGGCGCAACCTTCCTGGCAGCCTCGGCAGAGGAAATTGAAAACCTGGTTGAATAAACACCCGGGGCAGCAGTCCCCGGTGCCTTCCTGACAGCATGATCAAAGCCGAACCCGTAATGGGTCCGGCTTTGACACTTTATGGAGGAGTTTATGCCTGAAAGGCTTCAGGGATGAAGCCCTTTATGCATCTGTGTAATCATCGGCCAGTCATTGTCGATGCTGTCGCCGTGCACTTCCCAGACGATCAGGCCGCCCAGGCCGTTGGCGTTGATGTAGTCCAGTTTGGCCGCCAGGGATTCAGTGCTTTCATAGGTAATGAAGTTGAGGTATTCGGGAGCTTCCGGATCATCGTTCCACAGCCAGGCCGCGCCCTTTTCCGCGTCATAGCTCTTATGCCATCCGGGAGTGCCTTCCGGAGCAGCCGCCTGCTCGATCGCCATCAGGTCATGCCAGACCATGTCGTCAATCGCGTCCGCGGCGGCGCCAACGGTTTCCTCCGCCGGCTCCCGCATCTTCCAGCCATGGCTGTACAGCGGAGAGCCGATGGTGATCTTTTCAGCCGGCACGCCCTGCTCCAGCAGGTATTTCACAGCCGTATCCGCGGAAACTTCACCCAGCAGCGCCGTATGATGGCCGGTGTTTTCTTCCCAGGAGCCTGCCATGTCATAGGTCATCAGATTGATCTTATCCACATAGGGATGCAGGGAAGCATAGTCCTGCTTGCTGAGGGACCAGCCCACAGAAGCGCCTGCGCAAACGGTCAGAATCTTGTTTCCTGCACCGAAATGCTCATCCAGCGCTTCACGGATTTCTTTCAGCAGCAGCGTATAGTTGGTCCAGTCGTCACCCACCACCGGGCAGCCCTCGTCGCTTTCGTCCTCAGGCTCCCGTTCCACGCCGGGATACTCCCAGTCGATGTCCAGTCCGGACAGGAAGGGGTAGGCATCCAGCGTTTCCAGGCAGCTCTTGATGAAGGAGCCGCGGCTTTCCTCGGTCAGCGCCATTTCGGAGAAATGGCCGGAATCCGTCCATCCGCCGATGGAGATCAGGATCTTTGTGTCGGGATACTTTTCAGCGCATTCCGCGTACTGCGCGAAATGAGCATTGGGGTTGTCAGGATCTGTATCCGCCCAGGGATCAGTGGATACAACCGCGAATCCGCCGTCCTGGGGAATCACTTCCCAGAAAGCGTGGTTCACGCAGTCCAGCCGGTCCCACGGCAGGCCTTTGACATCCTGCCGGCTGTCGGAATAGATGTTCCAGTTCGGGAAATAGACCGTCAAACCGGGTTCCTCCTTTGCCTGTTCAGCCGGAGCTGAAGCCAGGAGAAGAGCAAGCGTCAGGACAGCCGTCAGTAACATACAAATAAGTCTTTTCATACCAAGCCCTCCAGATGTAATTGATTGTCCCTTGTGTGGCCTCATTCTATCACACATGTTTTCAGTCGTAATTGACTCCTTTTGTGCTGTTGTTGTCATAGATTGTGCTGTTACACATCAGGAAGAATCAGCAGGCTTTTGATGCAACCGTCTGATCCCTGAAAATTTATTTGTAACGAAATCCATGTATGTCCGTCTAACCCGTGTATCACTTATGAAAGGAATGGAACCCCATGGAAACCGCAAAGACTCACTTTCCCGCTGAAACCCGCTCCGGCAGATTATGGCTGTATCTGCTTTTGATTGTCCTTCTCAACGTCTTCTGCTACTTCACGCTTCACGTCTGGCTGCAGCCGTACTCGGCCGCGTACGCCGAAACCGGAGTATTAACCGCCGGCTATGTGCTGTACGCTGCTATTGGCATCCTTTTCTCCACGCCCGCTCCGTTTATCTCTGTACTGATCATCTCGCTGTGCCGTGACAGGATCTCTGTCAAACAACTGTTCCGCAATATTATGCACACAGAGGACAAAGGAAAGACCGCTCTGATTACCGGCGGCTTCTGCCTCTTCGCCCTCCTGTACGCCGTCCTGTTCGGCAAACCCACCGGAGCGTCCTGGTATATGCTTCCGCTGGGTTTCCTGATCATGATTCCCTTTGTCGGCATCGCTGAAGAAACCGGCTGGAGGGGACTGCTTCAGCCCGAGCTGGAAAAAAGGATGCCCTTTCCCTTTTCTGTCCTGCTTACTGCCGCTGTCTGGTTTGTATGGCACCTGCCGTCCTGGCTGGACACGACATCCCGTCATTACGGAGACAGCATCATCGGATTCGGAATCACGATTTTGATCTGGGCATTTGCCTTGGCCGCAATCTATAAATCAACCAAAAGTATTATTGCCTGCGCGCTCTATCATGCCTTCATGGACGCCATCGGCGCGGTTTATGACTGGAATGCCCTGTTCGATTCTTTCCCGGGTGATCTTTCAGCCAATGTGTTCCGGATTATCTGGCTGGCCGCCGCTTTAATTCTGTGGTTTGCCGCAGATCGGAGGAAAATCTTGTCCGCAAATACATTTTGACTTTACGGCTGTTCTTTGGGGATTCAATAATCCGGAAACACTGACAAAAGATCTCTCCGGTCTTTCCTGCCAGGTTTTCCCTTACTATGTTCCACCGGAAAAATACAACCGTTTCAGTGCCGGTCTTACAGCCAACGTCGCCGCATTCCGGCGTGAATGAAAAAGACAGGGGATGAACCCCTGTCTCTTTTTTGTCCCGGCAGACTGGCTGCGTCAGATGCTGACCAGTTTTTCGAATCTTTCCTGCATGATTTCCTGTGCCGTTTTAACGGCTTCTTCCGCTGAAGAGCCGCATAGAAGCATATAATACCCTGCATTGAAGCAATGGACTGCGGCAGTATGCTCTCCCGTATCAAACAAATACCGTGCCTTGTATAACAGCAGTTCAGGCTGTTTGGAGGAGCACTCATACCTGTTGAGTATACGTATCGAATCCTCAAGCATTTTGAGATTGTTCTCACAGTCGTTCGGGAAAAACTCACAGATATTGAAAGCGGTCATCGCAAACATCCTGATATCAAATCTTCTGTTCCGGTTCGCGACATACAGATTCTGGACGAAGCGAAGCTTTACGCATTCACGAAGGTATTCAAACGTTATTCGTCCCTCGGAATGCCAGCCTCCGCGGCACAATGCAACTGCTTTTGCCGTAAGCAGGCATATGTCCAGATTGGAAACAGGCAGAGGCGCTTTACCAGCCAGGTTCGTCAGTCCCGATACGGCCAGACCTTCCGACGCGTATTGAACCGCTTTTTCATAATCACAGGAAACATTTGCATAGTATAAAGACAGTGCATGCTTTATACATTGATAGGGAACGCCGTATGAAAAACCCGGAAGCTTGGCGTATTCAACAGCCAGCTGATACAGCCTGTCATCATTCCTGGCGTTAATTGCGTCATTCAGCTCCTCGATTCTAAGGTGTGTATCAAAATCATTATGTTCTATAACCAGGGCATATGCATCAAACAGGTTAATCCCCATTTTTTTGGAAAACGCGTCGACCATATACAGAGTCGGTATTTTTTTTCCTTTTTCAATCAGACTGATATATTCGCGTGAACAAATATTGTCCGCCAACTGTTCCTGAGACAGGCCCTCTTTGGTCCGATAGTACCGAAGCACATCTCCAAAGTCAACAAATACGGTTTTAACTAACCGTTTCATATCAGTAAGCCCTTTCATGTTGTGAACTATAGTTCTCTTGCGGTTACGGACCGCAGATTTTAAGATTTTTTCAAAAGGGTAATGGTGTAAGAAAATATTGCAAAAAGTATCTTCTTTCGCGGCAATAGTATCATATGCCGGCAACCCAGTAAAGAAAGAATCGGGAGGAAATGCATATGACAAGGAAAAAAACAGACAAAATGCATGTGTTCAAAAGGCTTGTTGTTGCCTTTCTTGTTGCATGCATGCTCGGCACCAGTTTGCCGGCGATTTGCCAGGCCGAAACAAATGGGCAGCTCGGGGATAATTATACCGAGTATACCTGATACTGTCATACGAGCTGCCTGTCGGGCAGAATAACATTCAGTTCCCCTGTTGTGCGCTCGTATGCATCCGGCACACATCACGGGAACTTTCTTGTTTTTTCCTCGGTCATCACAGCGGGGCTGTTGTGATAAAAACAAAGAAAGGAGAGTGTCAGTATGCTGAGGTTTGCTGGTAAAATCGGTGCTACTTCTGTCGGACGCACGGCGATTGTCATGACTCCCGGCGGATGTACCTGCTGCGCAACCTGCACCACCACAACTACGTCTACCTGCGCATGGTAACCTGACGTAGGGGTCGTCCGCACACTCGCTGTGCGGGCGATTCCTTCAGCAAAAGATCAAACGATATGAATACGGAAATCTTCCTGACGGATCGTTGCAATATGCAATGTTCGTTTTGCGGCGCGTGGAATCAGAACGGTGTATGTAACAACCTGGATCCTGAAACAATCAGGGCATATTTGACTGAACTTCATGATAAAGGTTACCGCTACCTGTCCCTGTCCGGTGGAGAACCCTTCCTTTATGATCATCTGTATGATGTCATAGGCTTTGCAAACCAGAAGGGTTTTCTGATTAACGTCACCACCAATGGCCTTCTGATTGACCGGGATTATGTTTCTTTTGTCAGGAACAAAAACGTAATTACCCGGATCAGCCTGCATACGCTGAATCGGGATTTGTACCGGCAGTTGACCGGAGTGGACAAACTGGACAGGATTATGCAGTCCGTGGATCTTCTTAAGGACGAGCATGCATTATATGGACTCGGTATGACCGTGTCCGGATACAACATGGCGGAAGTTTATGATCTCGCGAATTATGCATTGGTGAACAATGCTGAATATATCAGGTTTACTCCGGTCTACAGGGTGTACAAGGGAACGGATTTCAGCACCGGGAGCGAATCATTCCTGGATCTTCTGAACCGGATTACCCGGTTCATGCTTGACCATTACGACAAGCTGGAGTGTAAACGCCGGAGTACTGTTTTTGACAAGGAAATCCTGGATATCTATACAACAAAACCCTGTGGTGCCGGTTCAGCCGCTTATGTGGCTCTGAACCCGGATCTTACCCTCGTCGGCTGTCCCGTCCTGCCCCATTATTTCGATGTCCCCACCGGGCAGTTTGCATCCTGTGAAGACGTTTTTGCTTTACGGCAAAAGTATGAAGCCCTTCTGGATTCGATTCGGGCAGATCAGCTTAAAGGCAGATGCGCAGACTGCCTTTATAAAACCTCCTGCAAAGGCGGCTGCATCAGCATCAAACTGGAAAACGGTCTTTCACTGACAGATGAGCAGCCGGTCTGTATCAACGAAATCATCTGCCGTGTCCTTTCGCACTATTCGGAAGATGAACAGCAGAAAATCATCAATTACTGGAATGAGTGGCATCAAAAAAGATCTGTTGGAACAGGCAGTAAAGGATGTATCCGAAGGCTTCCGGTCTGGGAGCTTCACTTTCGGAAAAGGAATGATCCGAAAATGTATTATCGGCGATAGAAAGGAGCAGACATGAAGGAGTATACATTTGTCAGTGTGACCTGCACCGCTTCAGCCGGCGGCGCGAAGGTGGCCTTTGACAGCCACCGGGATATTATCAGTGAATATGCCCGTATGGGTATGCGCTACGTTGGCTGGATTCCCACGGTCATGGACGGTTACGGCCATATAAAGGAAATTGATCTCATTTTCGAAGGGAAGGAGAAGTAATATGCCGCAGGATCAGAAAAAGAAAATGACACTGGAGGAGTTCCAGGAAACGGAAACCCCGGGCCTGCTTGCAATTTATGATTTTACAAGCAACATTGCTATCTCCAATTATTTTGACACAACCGCCGTAAAAATCCCGGAAGCGTGTTATTCGAGCAGCCTGCTGGCTAAAAACCACTTTCTGAGCGAAACCTATCTCCTGAACCGAAAAAGGAATTCCATGGATATGGGACTTTCCTACGGCGTTATGGGCTACTCTTCCTTTTCAGTCCGGGGAAGCATTGTTCAGCGAAAGCTGGCCGAAAAAGAAGAACTGGAGCATGAGGATCTGACCGTTCGCCTGCCGAGATACAGAAATGTCAAAATGTCGCTGGGCACTGCAATCCGGGCCCGCCGGAGCATCAGGAAAATGTCCGACGCGTCAATGACAATCGAGGATCTGTCCACGATTCTGTATTATGCGGACGGTGTCACCGGTGAACTGACACTTGCTTCGCAAGAGAAGGATCTCCTTCCGGTCAACACCCTGGGGGACAACTTTAACGCGACCCTCCGGGCGGCTCCATCCGGCGGCGGACTCTTCCCGATAACCCTGTACATGGTACTTCGGAACGTGAAGGGCGTCAAAGACGGTGTGTATTATTACCTGCCCCTTGAGCATTCCATCCGCCTGGTCAAGGCACTGGATAACAGTCTTGCGGAAGAAATCAATACCGTTGCCGAATGGGGCATCAATATTGAGCAGGAAAAAATAAATATAATTATCTTTTATGTCTATTCTCTTTACAGCAATTCCCGGAAATATCTGGACATGGCCTATGATTTCGCGATGGTGGAAGTCGGCCAGATTTCCGAAAACATCCAGCTGACCTGCACAGCTGAAGGGATTGCTTCCTGTGATATCGGCGGTTTTGAAAAATACAAGTGCGAGAACTTTATCGGAATAGACGGGATCACCAGGCACATTGTGAATGTCACCATTATTGGCAAATAAACAGGAGGAACGATCATGTCAGCTATTCATTATGTTCTGTCGGACAGCGCGGTTGTCTTTAACAATCAGGTGAATGAAATCCGGATCCGGAAAGGCGTCTGGAATTATGAAGAAGCAATCATTTCCCTTGAGGCGGAATGTGAAGCGGTCAAAGATATGCTGATGGCTTCCTTCAGCGCTCTGGATGCGGGAAAAGAGGTGGATTTTGAGTCTTACCTCCAGGAATACAATATTTCCGCCGCAGACAAGGAAAACATCGGATACCTGATCGTCGGTCTCAGCGAGCAGGGCTATATTGTGGACGCCGACAAATCCCGCACATCACAGCTTCTGCATGATCTGATTAACGGCACCTATGAATCGGTAGGCCTGCAGAACGAGGTTCATCTGCGGCCTGTCCTGTTCTTTAGTGATAGCGAGGAGATCAAAGCAGAAGCAGTCCGGCTGTGTGAATCGGTCTCCCTTCCTGTTCACGTGATGACGGCAGAAGAATACACCACAATCCTGAACGCAGACGTCGTCACACGCTTTGACGGCATTTCCACAAAGGAGAATCTGGCCAGGATCTGCGAAATAATTGAGCCGTACTGCTGCATTGTAGGCGGCATCGGTAAGCTGAATGTGACCTTCATGAGGAACCTGAACCGGGCAATGATTGAGCTCAGCAAGCCGCTTTCCATGGCTTTGCTGGACGGGCCGTTTTCCTCCGTGTTTACCATCAAGCCTCCTGAAACGGGCTGCTTTGAATGCATGGAACAGCGTATGTTCGCGCGGATACAGGATCACCCGGTATACAGACGCTTTGTGGACGCAACCCGTGGCAAGAAACTGAATACAAAAACGGCGTATTACACTCCCCTCCTCTCCTCCGTTGTCTCTACCGCCATTTTCGAAGCGCTGACCATCAGTGCGATCGGCAAATCCAAGTTTGCCGGACGCGCATTGAATACCTACCTTCCTGTAATGGAGCTGCAGGTGGAGGATATTCTCCGGATTCCCTACTGTCCTGCCTGCGGAACCATTGCCAAGGCCCGGATTGAGGAAATGTATACTTCCAGCAAGAAACTTGTTGATACGATCCTTGAAAAAATAGAGCTGGTCTGAGGGAGGAAAGGGCAATGTTGAAATATTACCCGTCTGATACGGTGCTGAAAAACAAATTCCTGAATCTTTGCGGACAGCACTATGGAATCATGGAGTCGCAGATCCTGACATCCTCTCAGGGAAAGTACACTCCCCGGATTTCGGTCTGCACCGCAAATATGCCGGCCTATCACAAAGCCATCATCCATGAAAAGGCTGAGATCAACCACCATCTGTCCGGGTACGGGGTTTATTTTGAGGAGGCTATGGTTCGCCTTCTGGGGGAAGGCATTGAGCGATATGCGCTGCTTCTCGCCAACGGGTATTACCAGGATAAGCAGATTAAAGCAAGTTACAACGATATACACAAATACGGGGAAGCTATGCCCTGGGAGTACATGATGATGTATTCTGACGAAGACTACCGGAAACTGGCACAGCATACCAATGTCCGTCCCATTACAAAAGATGATCCGATCAGCTGGATCAGATGTCCCAGTGTTTTTGATCCGAACAGAGAAATCTATATACCGGCACAGCTGATGTTTACCGGTTTTAATAACCTTGCGGATGAAAAACTGTTTTCACCGGGTTTTTCCAAAGGTGCCGCAGCCCATACCACACTGAAAAACGCGCTGAAGTCTGCACTGATGGAATCCGTTGAGGCAGACGCGTTTTCCACCGGCTGGTACGCAAAAACTTATGCGAGGCGGCTCATCGTTGACGATGAAAACATGCTGAATCTGATTAACCAGAGTATCGGGGATATCGATTGTGAAGTTTTCCCGTTTGAGTATTCGCTGCCGGATATGCCGGGATACTCTGTTGGTGTGGCTCTCCTGAGCAATCATGGCAAACGGCCTGCGGTGGTCGTCGGCTGCCAGACAGACCTCAATGCGGGCAAAGCGCTGTACAAGGCCCTGCTGGAAGCGCTGGCCATTTACTATCTGGCCACCAACGGTCCTCTGCTGATACCCGACTTGTACCTGAAAAAGGTGGAAAACAATTCCTTTAACAATTTGGATACCAACGTTGCTCTCTGGGCCAACCCGGAAAACTACGAAAAGAAAAAAGATTTCTTCTACTCCTGGTGTCAGGACAAGGTTCTCCTGAGTTCCCTGGAATCGCAGGAATGTGAGTCTGTCGATGATGAGATCTCCGGGATCCTGACAAAGCTCAGGAAAAAATCCTCCTACGGTGTATACCTGGATATCACCCCGCCCGAAGTCCAGGACAAGGGATGGAAAGTTCTTCGCACATTCTTCCCTGAACTGGTCCAGATGTGCCTGCCCAGTTTCCCTTACAGCAATCATCCCAGGATCCGGGAATTTGGAGGAGTAAAAAATGACTTACCCCATCCCGTACCTTAAAACGATCATGGTGCTGGTCATGCTTTCCCTGCCGGTCGGGCTGGGTGTAAACGCGTCGTATTTTATCACCTCAGCCATCCGGAAAAAGCGGATCAGTACAAACTACCTGGGCCTGATTATTTCCTATGCGCTGGTTTTCCTGGTTTCTGTTCTCACCGGCGTGGTACACCCGGCTGACATCCGTTTTGATGCGGATCTTCCCGGGGCTGCCGCTGCCGTTGCCGCGGGATGCCTTTGCATCGGGGTCGAGTATCTGGTCGGTGTCTTCCTTACTTTCTTTTCCGCCGGCCGGTGGGTTTTCCGGATCTCGGTTCATTCAGTATACAGCGATACGGAAAAGATCAGTTTGGGGGATATCCTGGCTGTCGTGGTTTTTGTGATCCTCGAGGAGCTTATTTTCAGGTTCGCCCTGATGTCTGTCCTCTCGGGCTTCAGCCTGCCGGCAGCTGTGATGATCGGGATTGCTGTTTGCATATTTGCGCTGAACCATGTACACTGGGGATTGATATCATTTATCCAGAAACTGTTCAGCGGCTGCATCTTTGTCCTGCTCTATATCGTCTTCAACCGGAACATCCTCATTCCGGTCCTGGCGCATCTCACCCAGAACTGTGTTCTTCTGTGGCTGAGCCGCATCGGAAAGAAGGCGAACCATGAATAAGTATCTGGAATTGGGCCTTTTCCTGGCTGCCACCGCGTGCTTTTCAGCTTTCTGGGGTCTTTCCGTGGAAAAGATGGCTTCCGGACGGATCGTGAGCAGGCTGGCCTTGCGCCTGATGGGTTTTATCCGTGCTCCGCTGGACAAAATCAGGTTTTTCGTCATTTGGTTTGCTTATATCCTTATCGGTTTGCTGGGAACTGCTGCCTGCTGTGTAATCTTTGGCATCAGCTTCTGTCCGTCTCTGTTTTTCGGATGGGATACGCTCCTGTTTACTGTCGCGGGTTTCATCCTTCAGCTTGAGATTTCTTCCGTGATTCTCCTTATCTGTTCCGTGTTCAAAAGCGACACAAACTGGTACAGGATTATCAGTGAAATCAACTGGGTTAAGGTTTCCTTCAATCTTCCGCGAAAAATCCGCGTCCTGTATCCGACCAGTTCAGCGCTTTTTGAGGAGCTGTTTTTTCGTTGCAGCGTTTTCCTGGTTCTCGTGACACACTTCAACTGGGTTCCGCTTCCTGTTTCAATGCTGATTGTCACCTTCCTGTTCATCATTGAGCAGGTCGTATGCACACAGAAGTTCAAGCAGGCAGTCGCAATCTCCGCGGGGGCAGTTGCCATTTCGCTGGCCGGATGTCTGATGATTGCAGTCACCGGCAGCATCCTGCCGGCCATTATCTGTCATGAGCTTTATGTGGTATTTTATCTGAAAAAATAACTTGGAGGGAAAACTATGGCGATATCAGTCCGTTCTCTTGATGTCCGGTATAAGGATAAACACGCAGTCAGGAATGTTTCATTCCATGTGAACAAAGGTGAGATTTTCGGTATGATCGGCGCTAACGGTGCCGGAAAAACCACCATTATTGAGTGCGTTGAAGGTCTGCGGACAAAGTATAAAGGGACGATTGATGTCCTGGGTATCGATCCCAGGCACAGCCGGAGCCAGCTGTATTCGAAAATCGGTGTCCAGCTTCAGGAAACCTCCTATCAGGAGAAGCTGAAGGTTAGCGAAATCGGCCGGCTGTTCGAAAGTTTCTATCCGAAACCTGCTGATTTTGATGCTTTGTTAACGGAATTCGGCCTGGCAGAGAAAAAGAACTCGTACATCGGAAAGCTGTCAGGCGGCCAGCGCCAGAAACTGTCTGTTATCCTGGCGCTGATGCCCAATCCGGAGATTGTTTTCCTGGATGAGTTAACAACAGGCTTGGATCCGAAGTCCAGGCGGGATATCTGGGAGACGATCAAAAGCCTGAAAGCCAGGGGAATAACCGTCTTTATGACTACTCATTTTATGGAAGAAGCCGAATACCTCTGTGACCGCGTTGCGATTGTCCGCCAGGGGGAAATCGTCGCTTTGGATAATCTGGCAAGCCTGATTCAGAATGCCGGTATTCCGGACCAGATTGTTTTTGACTGCGATACACCGCTGGATCGGGAAACCATCTGCGGCTGGGAAGATGTGGTGTCCTGTGAATCCGATCAGAATCACTATGTCATTTCCTGCCGGGCAGATCCTGTCCTGATCAGTCTGTGCGATTATGCAGCCCGGAACAATGCGGTGCTGAAAAATGTCAGCATTATCCGTCCAAGCCTGGAAGATATCTTTTTCCGTTATACCGGGGAGACCCTGTCCGATCCGGATTCTTCCGTTCCCGCGAACAGGAAACAAAGAAAGAAGGTGCAGGAAAAATGAAATCGCAGCTGCAATGGGTCAGTGTTGAGTTCAAATGTTTCTTCCGCAATTTTATCTCTGTCTTTTTTACCCTGATTTTTCCGCCGTTCTTTCTTCTCCTTTTCGGCGAAATCTACGGAAATGATCCGACACCCATGTTTGACGGAGTCGGATCAGTGGACGCCTCGCTGCCCGGATATATCGGCATGGTCATCTGTGTTACGGGCATTATGTCTCTTCCCCTGTCCCTTACCGGGTACCGGGAGAAAAAGATCCTGAAACGGTTCAAAGCGACGCCTACAACACCCATGCAGATTATTGTGGCACAGATCGTTGTCAATATCCTGATGACAGTTATAGGTTCCATTCTGCTGGTGCTGATTGCAAAATGGCGGTATAACGTTCATTTTGACGGAAACGTATTCCAGTTCGCCCTCGCTTTCCTGTTGACTGTGCTCTGCATTTTTTCCATGGGCTTTGTCATTGCCAGTCTCATGGACAACTCCAAGGCAGCCACTGCCCTGGCTAATGTCATCTATTTTCCGATGCTCTTCCTGTCCGGCGCAACCATTCCCCTTGAGACCATGCCTGACGGCATCCGGAACATTGCGAATTTTATCCCTCTGACCCATGGTGTCCGGGTCATGAAAGGTATCTGGAACGGAAAGCCATTATCCGGTTATCTGACAGAGATCCTGATTCTCACCGCCATCTCTGCTGTCTGTATTGGAATCTCGGTTGCCTTCTTCCGTTGGGATTCCGATCATACCTGATCTTGATTTCCTGATCAGATGTGATTGTACAAAGAACTGCCTGGGGATTTTCTATTTCAGGAAAGAAACGGTATAATCGGGTCACCGATTATACTGTTTTCTTATCCCCTGCCATTTCCTGTTTGACTGAATCTTTTGCTTTGTTATAATCGTTATATTATATGAAACCGGCATATTGGATTGCCGTCCGTCTATTCTTCCCTTTGGGATGTCATATGAAGGAGGTATCCCCCGATGAACCGTTGCAAAAAAATCGCTGTCCTGCTTTGTGCCCTGATCCTCTGTCTTTCATGCACCTGCTGTTTTGCTGAAAGCCCGGACTTCTATGCGGTCGGCCTCGAGGTCACCGGCGTTCTGGACCAGATGGTACAGTCCAGGGACTACCTGGAATTATTCATGTCTTCAGGCGCCAACTGGGATCTGCTGGAAACAAAATTCAACACCGGAGACTATGACGCGCCTGTTGCGGTATACCGTCTCAGTCAGCCGGATCCCATGGAATGGCTGAAAACGATCATGCCGGAAGAAGAAATGGAAAAGCTTGCCGCGCTCTCTCCCGTGCTGCAGGATCAGCTTATGGCACGGATGAAAGGAATGTCCACGCTCAGCAGCTACGTCAACGCCAAGGGCGGTGTGGAAATCCTTTCCCTGACCAGTACGCTGCAGGCAATACTGGACAAGCCCGGTCTGGAGCCGGAAGAAACCGAATATTATCTTTTCCTGTTTGAAAAGGGAGTGCCTGTAGTGGTCACCTGCGGCCGTAATACCGCCAGCGGTATGTTCCTCGCCCTCGATAAATCTGAAACCGAATCCCCGGAGGCGCTTCAGGCTGCCCTGAGCCCCTTCGGCCTGGAAGTAAGCCCGGTGGAAATCCCGGAAGCCGCGGCTGCGGAATGATTCCCGCAAGCCCCTGAAGCAGCCGTCAGGGAACAAAACAGCCCGGTGGAACGTTGTATTATTGAATCATGATGAAGGAGGACACGAACATGAAGAAACATGTTTTGCTTACTGTTCTGATCGTAATGACTCTGATCATCAGCTGCATCTGCGCCGGCCGGGCTGAAATCCTGCCTCCCTACGGCGAGGGGCAGATCGGCCTGTCCGCCGTTATCCTGTGCGAAAACCTGACCGTTCGCCAGGCCCCCGGCTCCAATGCCGGTATCCTGGATCAGCTGCATTACGGAGATAATATCATTGTATCGAAACAGCTGGACGGCTGGGCGGAAATCTTCGTTTCCGACGCTGTGGACGCGGTTCCCGCCGGTTATGTGAATTCCGATTACATCGTTATTGATCCTGCCTGGTTCCGTGCGGATAAGGCGACACCGGTATATGCCTGGAACGACACATCCGCACTGAAGGTCGGCCTGCTGGACAGCGGCACTGTCCTGCCCATCCTGAAGGATGACGGAGACTGGCTTGTCGTCAGCCTGCGCGGCGCCGCCGGATGGATTCACAAATAATCCCTGAACAGACTGGCGTACATATTCTTCCAAAGAAAAATCCTGCCGTTTCACACGGCAGGATTCTTTTGTTTCGTCATTATCAGATAACAGCTGAAATAATCCACGGAACAAGGAACCCGAGGGCAGCGCAAACCACCGCGGCAATAACCAGCTGATAGTTCCTCTTTCCCTCTTCCCTTGCCTTTTTGATGTGATCCAGCTTTTCACCGTTTGTAAAAGCAACAATCTCTTTATAGGTATGGATATCCTGCTGCTTTTTCACTTCTTCGACTCTCACAGCAAAGAACAGCGCTGCGGCAAACAGCAGCCCCCAGATAATCATTCCCGGGATCCCGCCCCACTTGTACAGCGGGAAAAAGGTCACAACGCAGACAAGCAGCAGAATACCGTAGATGTTGCTGTCCCGCTTAAAGCTGCGGATGTTTTCCTGGTCAATTGTTTCTTTCATGATTTCGATATCCCCTTTAACCAAAGTGTCAAGGGAGACATTGAACAGTTCACCCAGCATCAGCAGGCTGTGGATATCAGGGTAGCTTTTGTCGTTTTCCCAGTTGGATATCGTCTGCCTTGTAACGTATAAACGTTCGGCAAGCTCATCCTGTGTCATGCCGCTCTGGCTCCTGTATTCCTTCAGCCGCTTTCCAAGTTCCATCCTCACGTCCTCCTTGCAGGCTCAGCATATCGAAACCCGGACTTTTCATCCATCAAATGTGTTTTACATCGGCGGCTTTTCCTGTGTCAAACCTTTTTTGCAGCTTATTGACCGGCTTTTTCAGCGGTCTCCGCATTCACCGGCCGCTCATTCCCGTCATCCGTTTTCTCAGCCTTTTCCCCGGACGTTTTGTCAGACTTGTCCAGGAATTTGGCTCCGAATTCCAGCGCGTGAAGGGCAAAGGTAATCCGTTTTGCCTGCTGCTGGGCAATCAGCATATCCAGGGTATTGGTCATCACGGTGATATTCACCTGGCTCGTACCAGCGTACTGGTCAGAAACGATCATCACCGCGTGCATGGCCCTCTGCGCCAGGTCCTCGTCCTTTTTTCCGTAGATCTTCTGCTCACCCAGGAATTCATCCGCTTCCCTGATCTCTTCCACCAGCGCGGAAACAGGCGCGTCCGACAGGGACAGGGCCGCAAGGGGTGACAGTTCGCTGGAATGGCCGTACTTGACTCCCGCTTCCCGCAGGGCGTCATACAGTTCAGTCACCCGCTGTACCTTTCCCTCCGCCGTGCCGCCGGACATGGAAAGGATCTGTGCTGCCGTCTGCGCGGCGCCACCGGAGAACTTTGTTTTCAGTACCCGGTAGCAGGCTTCCACCTCTTCAAGCAGTTCCTCGTCCGTTTTTTCAGAAAAAGCGAGCAGCATCGCAAATACACTGTCTGTTTTATCCGTCAGCATACGGTGTTTCCGGTTCATCTGCCGGTAGAGTTCCCGTCCGCGAACCGCTGTCTCTTCGGTCAGGTTCTGATCCGCCAGGTCTGTCAGCAGGAAAGCGGCCAGCACAAGATACTCCGTTCCTTTAAAATGCCTTCTCAGCAGGCGGTAATAATCATTGGCCTGGGCCATCCGTTTTTCCGGCGTTTCGCCGAGCGCCAGCAAGCCTGCCAGAATGGAACGGATCTTTTTGCTCCGGAATCTGGAAAAAGCCCCCGTATTCTTTTTGATCACTGTCCGGCATTCTTTCAGGCTGTCCGCGTCCGCCCTTTGCCCGTTGGCGCAGAAAATGTTGGCGCACACGGCATAAAGGGCACTGTTGTCCCACCTGAATGCTTTCTTCACCGCGTCACGGTTGGCAATATACTCTGAACACAGTTTCTCCAGTTCCGGTTTCATATCATTCGCCCCTGTTCATCAGCAGTCTGTATCCAATGGATGTATTATATGCTCCGCACAAAGCACTTACAAGGTTACCCGGCGTTTTTCCGAAGTACTTTTTTCTCATTGTCTTTTATTCCCTTTTTTCTGTCTTCACCCCGTTTCCCGGTGCCATTGTATACAGTAGTATAATATTCAACCCGTATCAGAATAATAATCATCTTTGTCCAAAATGACCGTCCTTACGGAGAGTAATTTGAATTACATTACAATGATATTTACCTTGTATCATTGTAACCATACTTCTATAATGAGGGCAGAAAAAGCAGACAGAAAATGCTCTGCGACAAAAGAATAGGGAGGATAATCCTATGAAACACCTGGCACTCCTGCTCGTTTTGGTACTGTTCCTTACTTCCGGGATCTGTGTTACATCCCTGGCCCAGGGATATCAGCAACAGTTACCCGTTGAACCCACCTTTGAAACCATGGAAGAGGTGCACGCGAACGCCCCGGCACTGTTCGGCCCCATCTATAACCGGGAATTCGTAACAGATCCCGCCATGGAAACCTATCCCGAAGGCACAACCTATGTATACCGCGCCAACACTTTTACCGGTCTCACCGCGGGATACCGTATGAACACCAACCTGCTGGTGTATACAGACGAAGAAATTGCCGATAAGGATGCTGCCCTTGCCTACCTGAAAGGCCTGGGAATCACCGATATGATCGATGAAGCCGGCGGCAGCGCCGTCCTGGTCACCCCCGTGGATAAAGCAGCCGGTTTCGGTGCGGCAGATCAGTACGCGTATTACAAGCTCCAGTCCGCCATGTGCAACCTGGGCGGCGGCGTCTGGGGCGGTGCCGGTTATATCGACAACTACTATTACGGCGGCGTCACCAACCGTTACCTGATCGGCATCAACGGCGGCGCGTCATTCCTCTGCAATTATGTTGCAAACCAGCTCGACTATATCGGCCGCATTGCCGGTATGATGCTGGTGAATCCCGACATGGAACACATCCTGGATGTGGCGGTTCCCGTGCCGGTATACCTTGTCAATCCGACGGAGCAGGTATGCGATAAATACATCGAAGCCAACGGCGCCTTCGCGTATGAGGTTCTGGACGGTAAAACCGTGTATTACAACCAGCAGTTCCCCGTGCGTAAGGTAGCTGTCGCCGATGAAGGCAAAGAGCTGGCTGACTATGTGAAGGACGCTTACTATTCCCTGCTCATCAAGGCCATGCGTACTCCTGTGGTCAAAGGCGGCCTCTTCACCTCCGCCGGTGAATACAGCAGTTATTCCTTCAACCAGGCGCCCTATACCCTGACTGCCCGCAACCCCATTCTGAACGGAAAGACTCCGGACGGCATCATTGTTACCGAACATCAGGAGGAGCGGTTCTCCGAATTCCAGGCGGAAAACGGCGAATACCTGAACACCTGGTACGAATTCCTGCCCGAAGAAGTACTCAACGGCACCGCCGCCGAGCACAGCATTCCCCTGATCCTGTCCAACCACGGCGGCGGAGATGATCCCGTCCAGGCAACGGACGAACTGGGACTGATCACCCTGGCCGGCCGTGAGCGTCTTGCCATCGTTGCGCCCCGGTATGCTACCGATGCTCCCGGTGCCGGAATCTTTGGGCCTTCCCCCTTCGATGTGAACGGAAAAGCCCTGCCCGCCCTCGTGCGCTACATGCTTGAAGCCTATCCGGCCCTCGATCCCGGCCGTGTCTATGTCACCGGTTATTCCATGGGCGGCGCTGCCACCGTGGAAGCCGTGGAATGCGCTCCGGAACTGTTTGCCGCCGCTGTTCCCATGGCCGCCGGAACTCCCTGGGGCCTGCACACACCCACCGAAGAAGAAATCGCCGCTTTTGACAAACTGGACGTTGCTGTCATGTTCACCACCTCCCAGTTCGACCTGGACGGCGCCTACAACCAGGCAGCCGGAATCCTGGGCCAGGGCTATCAGGATGCCATCAGCCTCTTCTCCGGATTCAATGGTCTGGGTGCCATCACGTATGACTTCGAGACTTATCCGACCGTTGGTTTCAAAACCGACAGGATCGTCACAAAGCTCCTGAATGACGAATATGAAAACCGCACCTGGTATAAAAACAACGAAGCAGGTATGCCGGTTCTGGCCGTCAGCTTCACCGAGCTCCTGCCCCACGGCCTGCATCCCGATTATGGTATGGACATTGCCTGGAACTACATGAAGCAGTTCTCCCGCGACACGGAAACCGGTGAACTGGTTTACAATCCCTATGCAAAGTAATTCCCTGACAAGTTTCGTTCCTGAATAGCGGACGGTACCCCGGTCGTCTTCACACGGCGGCCGGGGTATTTTTATCCTTCTCTTTGACGGAATGAGCAGGCTTCTGTTACAATCTCCGTTGAAGCAGCCAACGCAAATCAGTCAGGCCATTTCACAAAAGGAGCCGGAATACAAGGAGAAAAATGCATGAAAGTGCTGGTTTTGAACGGATCACCCCGTCCGGACGGCGATACGGCATATATTCTGAACATGCTGAAAAAGCAATTCCCCTGTAATACCGTTTTCGAAACCCTGAATACCTTTGAAGCGGGTATCCGGCCGTGCAGTGACTGCCGGTACTGCTGGGAACATGAAGGCTGCTGCGTCAGGGATCGGATGGATCTCCTGTGGAAGGATGATTACGAGGTTCTGGTCCTGGCCTCCCCTCTATACATGTCTTTTGTAACGCCTCCCCTCTTTTCCGTCATCAGCAGGCTGAATGCCGTCTGGGCGAATCGCTTCTTCCTGAAAAAGCCGGATACAATGAGGGCTAAAAAAGGCATCCTCATCCTGACGGGCGGCGGCGATGGTTCCCCCGCTCCCGCGGTCAGCATCGCAAAAACAGCTTTCCGGTTCCTGAATGCTTCTTTTGATCCTGAGACAAGCTGCATTTATTCCCTCAATACAAACAGCATTCCGGTGCAGGAAGACCCTGATATCCTCTCCCGGATGGAAAACGCCGTAAAACATATTATTGGATAGGAGAAAACAAGAATAAGATGTTCGTCAGTTCATCCCTGTTTGAAAACAACGGCTGGATACCGGATAAGTGTTCCGGATACGGGGAAGACCAGTCTCCCAACCTGAAGCTTGAAGGCATTCCTGAAGGAACCGTATCACTGGCTGTGATCCTGGACGACCTGGATCATCCGGTTTTTCGTGAGTTTAACCATTGGACCGCCTGGAATATTCCCTGTGTCGATACCATTCCCGGGGCACTTCCGGGAGGCGCCGTATCAGAAACACCGTTTCATATCGAACAGGGCATCGGCTATGGAAGATACGTTTACAGGGGCCCGAAACCTCCCCTGAACAGCAGGCACAGATACCGGTTCCGGGTGTTTGCCCTGGATGCCGGGCTGCAGCTTCGTAAAGGGAGCCGGAAAAAAGCCCTGGTCAGTGCCATGGAAGGTCATATCCTGGCCGTCGGTGAACTGATCGGGATTTATCAGAGAAAGCATTGACTACCTTTTCTTTGACGGGATTATCACCCTTTTGATATGATGGCATTACCGGCTCAAAGCCGCGGTATATGGAGGAAAAGAAAATGGACAGGGAAAAGGCAGCCGCTCTGTTTGAAAAATACATCCGGAAGCTCCGGATTACACCTGCCTGGGATGTGAAACTCGAATTCGTTGAAGATCCGTCCTGGCGGAAAACCGGTGATTTCAAAATCGACTGCGATGACAGGAAAGCCATCCTGCTGCTGAACGCGGTTTCACCGAAGCAGGAAAATATCGAAGAAGTCATCGTTCATGAACTGATGCATATCAAAATGTATCCGCTGGACCAGGTGACCGAGTCCCTGATCAAAAACTGTTTTGAGGAGGATTCGGCCGCAAGCCGCTTTGCCTATCAGCAGTTTTTTACCACGCTGGAACAAACCGTGGAGGAACTGTCCAAGTGCTTCCTGCTGGAATTCGGTGAAAACCGGGAGCTCTCCTATGGCAGGTGCCGCAGGGGCAAATCCTTCAACGAGCTGTATGACGGACTGAATAACATCGAATAAAAGGAGAACCAACGGCCGTGAAAAAAGTACTGCTGTTCCTGCTGTGCCTGCTGCTCACAGCATCTTTTTCGGGATGTGCAAGGAAAGCCGCTGTTAAAAACACGGTCACCGGAAACATGAAAACATACTCCGAAATGGATGATGGAACATGGATGTGTGATGGCTATACCTATAAATTCCGCCTGGAGATCACCGGAAAAATGCCGAACGCCGCTGTGGATTCCTCTTTCGTCTGGTTAAGCAATGTCGAAAGCATCTCTTTTGAGCAGGCCTATCATGCCGCGGGAGTCAGCAGCAGTTCCGATGATTATTTCCCGCCCGAAAAAGCGGTCCTGGTGGAGATGCACTGACCTAAACAAATAATACATTTCATCTATGGAGAATACGATGCTGAGAAAAATAACAGAATACAGGGACCTGGACGAAAGAAAGCTGATGGATGTTTATTCCGAAAGCAACTATGAGAACACAGATTACTTCTTCCCCGAAGAGACGGACAAAGAAAAAGCTGTCAGGCAGGTCGAAGCCGGTTTTCTTGATTTCCTGAAAAATGACTTTTTCAGCAAGCCTGAAGCCGCTGTCTGGGTGTACGAAGAAAGCGGAACCTGGTTCAGCGCGCTGAGGACATGCAGGGTCAGGGATGTTTATTTTCTTGAGGCGCTGGAAACCCGCCCGGATCAGAGAAAAAAAGGCTATGCGGCATTATTGCTGTCAGCGGTTGCGGACGCCCTGAAAAAGCAAGGCCCTTTCCGGCTGTATGACTGCGTCAGCAAAAGGAACACCGCGTCCCTGAAAACCCATGAGAAATGCGGCTTCCGGATCGTCTCGGAAGAAGGCTACGATTATCTGATGGAGGAAGCGGATGATCATGATTACGGGCTTGAATACTGCTATCCGGATAAATGATCAGGTATCCGGTTTATAAGGAGGAGCATATGGTCACCATAAAGGAAGAGCGGGTATCCGCTGAAGAATACATTGAATTTTTGAAAAGGACGGACCTGGGATCCCAGTATCCGAAAGAACGGTTTTATGAACGCATTCCGAAGCTGGTCAAAAACGTATCAATCAGCCTGACCGCCAGGAATGATGACGGCCTTCTTGTAGGCGCTCTTTTCGGGCTTACAGACTTCTGCTACTGGCTGTATATTACGGATCTTGGAGTAGACAGGGCCTATGAGCGCCGGGGCATTGCCACGAAGCTGATGAAAACTGCCCATGAACTCGCCGGCGGTGAAAAGGATATTGCGGTATACCTGATCGCCAATGACGATGCGGTGCCGTTCTACGAGAAGCTCGGAATGAAGCGTGCCGATGAAGTGATGAAGTACAACCACATTGAGTGGACTGAATGGACCGTGCAATAATGCCGGAAGGACTCCATGCCGAAGCGGATGCAGACGTGCTGAAGGAGGTGGTATCGTGAATATCTATGTTGATTTTGATGACTGCCTGTGCGAAACCGGAAGGGCATTTTCCAGGCTTGCCGCTGACATGTTCGGAATCAATATCCCTTACGAATCCATGCGGTTTTTCAACCTTCAGCAGGCCTTTAACCTGACAGATGAACAGTATGACCGGCTGCTTATCAAAGGCCATGATCCGGAAATGCTCCTGTCCTTCGAAGAAGCTCCGGGAGCGTCAAAAGTCATCAATGAATGGCTTCGGCAGGGCCATCACGTTTCGGTAATCACCGGCCGCCCTTACAGTTCCTATGAGCCTTCCCGCGCCTGGCTGGACAATCACGGGCTTCAGGATGTCAAAGTGTACTTCCTGGACAAATACGGCCGGGAAAACTTTATGAAAAACAGCAGTTTCAGCCTGAAACTGGATGATTTCTTCCAAATGAAATTCGATTACGCGGTAGAGGATTCTCCCCTCGCTTTCAGGTTCTTCGATCATCTGCCGGACCTTCGGGTCATGGTCTTTGACAGGCCGTGGAACAGAACCGCAAAGCTTCCCGGCAGCAACTACCGCAGGTGTCCCGACTGGGAGACCATCCGGGCAGCCGTGGAAGAGCGGAAGTGCCGCTGATAATGCTCTTTTGTAATCAACTGTACCATTCCCTGCTGAACATGCCCGTCAAAACCGATGTCTCTTTTGCCACAGCTGACACAGGCATTCATGTCCGGGAAATAAAAAATGGCAGGATCCGGATTGTAGAATCCAACATGTGTAAACATATCCGGGTGTAAAAACGGACGGTTCTCTTATCACATTTGCTGACGTCACTTCTCTGGTATAATCGGTTTAAACGCTGCAAAACCGGAGCGCAGCTCACCCGCCCGGATACGTCTTTTCAGGCAGTGTGTCAGGGCATATCTTCATGCGTTACATCAGATATTATCCGGTATTCATGATAATATATGATTGCCGGTTAATTTTTTTTATCTTTAGTTAAAAGCTGTTCACTACCATAACAGGACCTCTGCCTGTATAATAAAGCTGTACCCGGTACAGATAACCAATCCCGAAAGGAGTCAACCATGCAGATCAACGAAGTGATCAGAAAATACAGAAAAGAAAAGAAACTGACGCAGGAAGAAATGGCAAACCGGCTTGGCGTTACCGCCCCCGCGGTCAACAAGTGGGAAAGCGGCGCTTCCATGCCTGATATCTCGCTGCTGGCCCCGATCGCCAGGCTGCTGGATATTTCCCTGGACGAACTGCTTTCTTTTAAAGACAAGCTTACAGAGGTCGAAATATCCAATATCGGCATCGAATTTTCCGCAATGCTTTCAAAGAACCCGCTGGAGACTGTATATCAGAAAATGGTACAGATCATCCGGGAATACCCCAACGATGAGAACCTCATCCTGACGCTGACCACAATGCTGAATACCCGCTGCTTGCTTCTGGGTGGCGGGGAATGTGAAAAATACGACAGTTGGATTCAGGGCTGCTATGAGAGCCTCCTGTCCAGCGGCGACGAAATGATACGGCATGATGCAGCGGATGGCTTGTATGCCTTCCTGCTCCGGCGGGAGCGGTATGAGGAGGCCGAAAAAACACTGGATTACTTTTCTCCCTGGGATCCCGGAAAGAAACGGAAACTTGCCGCAATCTACAGCAGAACAGGCCGATATGAGGAAGCCTGTCAGGCACTGGAGGAACTGCTGCTTTCAGATTATCAGCAGATGTCCGTTGTACTCTATGGGTTGCATGTTGTTGCCATAAAAACAGGAAACCAGGAAAAGGCCCGAATCATTGTGGAAAAGGAAAGCGCGCTGGCAGAGCTGCTGGAAATGGGAAAATATCACCAGCTTGCTGGCAGACTGGATTACGCATTGTCCGTTCAGGATACGAAGAAGGCGCTGGATCTCATGGACGCTCTGCTCACCCATGTGGACACAGCGATGGATTACACTCAATCGGCTTTGTTTGAACACATGACCTTCCCGGAAACAGGAGCAGGACATACGGAGCAGATGACCGCCGCCCTGCTGAAACAGTTCAGTGAAGATGAAACCTGCCGTTTTGTCCGGGAGACGCCGGAATGGGAAGCTTTCCGGGCAAAATGGTGTGGGCAGCAGGCTGGTACAGATAAGTAAATATAGAAAAAATACATTCCTTTTGTCAAAATGCGATTGAAAAAACACGTACCGTAATATACTATGACTTTTAGTTATGCAGATCAGATGAGCAGGAGCATGTTTTTTGAAGGAGGTCAGCCATGAATATCGGAATAATCGGATCAGGGCATCTGGGAAAAGCATTGATAGCCGGTTTGATCAAAAGCGGCGTGGCACAGGAACAGATTATCCTGAATGCCCGGACGATAGAAACCATGGAAGCGGTAAAACGTGTTTATCCTCACATCAATGCGACTGTAAGCAAAAAAGAACTGGTTGCTGTATCAGATATTATCGTCATTGTTGTCAGGGCGCAGAATGCCGGGGATGTACTGACCGAGCTCAGCGAAATGGATCTTTCCGGCAAAACGCTTGTCAGTTTCATGGCCGGGGTCACCTTAAGCGACATGAGGAAAATGCTTCATGACAAGTGCGGGGAATACCGCCTTATCAGAATGATGCCCAATGTGGCCATTTCCTTTTGCCGTGGCGTCATCGGCATCAGCTGTGACAATGATCTTTCCGGATCTGACGACGTGATCAGCCTGTTCCGGCGCCTGGGGTATATCATTTCCCTGCCGGAGGAAAAGCTGGAAAGCATCACCATCTGCGCCGCCAGCGGGCTGGCCTTTGCGGCTTACCTGATGAAAGCGTACAGGGATTCCTGCGACAGGCTGATCAATGACGCCGCTGTCAGCGATGAAATCACAACGCGTGTTTTTGAAAACGCGATTGAAACGGTCAGAAGCGAAGACAGCACCTTTGAAAAGCTCATTGAACAGATCAGCACTAAAGGCGGAACCACGGAAGCCGGTATCAGCGTCCTCCGCGACAGCAGCCTGAATGAGATACTGAACCAGTGCCTGGATGCCGCTTATGCACGTGTGAAAGGCTTGAAGGGAGACTGACCGGAGACAGCCCCGCCGGAAAAGCATAACGAAAAAGCCGGACCTTCACCAGGTCCGGCTTCGCTGTCTCTGTGTTTTCCGGTCTGAAGCTTACAGTTTCACAGCCTTGGTTGCCATCGATGTGTTCATATAGTCATCGAAAATCCGGCATCCCCTGTCTTCATAGAAGCCGATGATCGCAAATCCCGCGGAAATCTGGCCCTGGATCTGTTCCTCAACAGGATGTCCCCAGGAGAATCCTTCCGCGTCGGTAATCTCTTTAACCTTCGGATCGTCAAGATGGTCGATATCGGCATAGGGAATGGAATACTTCAGTTCCAGCTGGCCTTTTTCAAGCTTCGCGGGATCAAAAATGTATTCAATGGGCGTTCCGAATCCGGTAAGAAGCAGGCCGCCTTTCTTTAAAACCCTCGAACACTCTTTCCAGACGGAAAGAATATCATCCACATAGTTGTTGGACCAGGGATGAACGATGAGATCAAATGACGCGTCTTCGAACATATGAAGATCCTGCATATTCCCCTGAACGGTTTCAATCTGGAGGCCGTCCCTTTCCGCGGCCATTTCATCTTTTTTCAACTGGCCGAGGCTGTTGTCAAAAACCGTCACACAGGCGCCCGTGGCTGCCAGCACAGGGCCCTGCTGTCCCCCGCCGCTTGCGAGGCACAGGATCTTTTTCCCTGTCATATCTTCCGGGAACCAGTCCCTCGGCACAGCCCTTTCAGGGGTCAGCACAATCTTCCAGTTTCCCTTCCTGGCCTCTTCAATTTCCTCTGAAGAAACAGGAATGGACCATATGTCACCGTTTTCCGATCTTTTATCCCAGATAACACTGTTCTTTTCCACATAACTCATATTATTCATTCTCCTTGTTTTTTCCAAATAATCAGATTGAATTCAACGGTTCAGAATAACGAATAGAAATGAACCGTTCCCAAAGGTTTTTATCCGACCGTTTCTCATCATCGATAACAGCGGTGTGCCTTCCCCGGAGAACGCCCTTTGGTGTGGCTCCGTCGCTTCACGGCATTTCCCGTTGAAGTTCAGCGTTGAAATAAATATCATTGTATTTTCACCTTCATCATTGCCCGGCTTTTTATGCATAGGCTTTTTCATTTAGGCAATGTTGAAATACTGCTCAATTCCTGTTCACTTCGTACACCCCTCGCCTTATCTTTTTAAACCCCATAAACCAAACGGATCGCGAAGCAGCTCATCCCTGTAAATGGATACAACATTCAGGATATCAAAGAACATGACCTTGCACGGTCCGATATAAGTTTCCTGAATGAGTCCCCGGTCATAAGCCATTTGCTGTATTGTATACCAGGCCTTCACCGGCGGATGCCCGGCCTCGGTCATCCATTTGTCCGACGGATAGATGGACAGGATTTCTTCAGTAGGAGCAAACATATCGTTTATTTCTTTGGGAGTGGCGTCTTCCATATAGTGCATGGCTGTGAACTTATAGATATCCACCCCGAAGAGAAGCGCTTTCCCGCCGTTATGAATGGCGTAGTTCAGTCCGCCCCGGACAGCCTCTTCCCCGTGCTTTCCCCAACCCGCGGTACTGATCGTATCCCTGCCCGCATAGGTATCAGGCAGCTGGCGGAATGTATCCGCTATGATGCCCATGGCTGTTCTGGGAGTATCCGGATCAAGCAGTTTGATTTTGACAGTCAGGCCCATTTTCCGGTCTTCATCTGTCAGTTCCTGCTCCGGACTCAGCCTGAGCGCCGGCATGAAGATACTGCCTTCAGGCGTTACGATCTCCTTCAGTGTATCAATCAGCGTCATTGCGCCGCCTTCAAGATGGCCGAAGCTGCTCAGGGAACTGTGAACCTCCAGCACCATGCCGGCGTTCACTCCCAGCCCGATCAGCGCATCCTTCAGCTGCTGTCTGCTCACATGATTCGTTTTATCCATAGCTTATCCCCTCAGATTCAGTTCAGTTCGAACAATTGTACCGCGTCATACGCCCAGTCCGGCAAGAAGAAAACAGATGGATGAAACCGCGGACATCGGAGTCATGATGTACTTTTCCTTTTTGCTGGCTGAAAAGAAATTCATCACCGTATTGCCAAGAAAGAAAGCCGCAAAAACAAAACACACGATCTTTGTCACCTTTTCACTGATAAAGCAGGGCACAGTCCCCTCTGCGGCCAGCAGGATATAAAGCGCAAACACCTGCACTGCCAGCTGGCTGGCGGCAATGGGTTTGAGTTTCCGGGGCCAGACTTTATATCTTCCGCCCATGGTCAGTTCGCCCAGCGGCAGTCCGCATAAAAGAAGAATGCTGAGTATAATCACTGCTGCCAGAAGCAGTACCCCAATGTAAATATGCATGATCATTTATCCTTCCAGTTCTTTTTTCAGGATACCTTCGTAAAACCTGATATCCGCCTTAATACTCCTGAGTCCGTGTTCCAGGAAATAAATCTGATATTGATACAGACTGCTTACAACCTTCTCCGCATCGCTCTCTCCCGAAACCTCTCTGAGGTTTTTGACGACTGCCTTTTCCCCGCAGATGATTTCGATATTTTTGGCAATAACCGCTTCCCGGTTCTGATCCCTGAAACGTTTGATCTCGGAAAGCTTTTGATGTTCACTCCTCAGGTCATCTATATACTGCTGTAAAAAAGCAACCCGTTTTTCCCGTGGCGCCATTCCAAGGGAAAGAAACTTACCCGCTTCCATGGCTTTCATTTTGCTGAGATTGATCGGGGTTCCGACCCATTCTTTATAAAAAGCCACTCCCCGGGGCGTGATCGAATATCTTTTTTTCTCTATATTGCTTTCGGTATATTCGCTTACTTTGATATACCCTTTCTCCAGAAGTTTTTTCAGCGCCGTCTGAATGCTTCCGGGACTGTCACTGCAGATTGTGGACAGCTTCTGCTGTATATAGGCACGGATCTCATAGATCGTCATTCCTTTCAGTATCAGCAGGCTCAGAATAATCTTCTCCATGCTTTCCCTCCTTTCGTTACTATTAGTAATATAGCATTACTATTAGTAATAGTCAACAAATCCCGAAAAACAACATTTCCCTTTGACGGAATGGTTGCTGTTTTGATACAATCGCTTTGTTTCGACAGGATGGTTTTATTAAACTATGTTATATTTATACAAAACAGTGAGGAGAGAAAAATGATCCGGTTTACAAATGACATTACACCCGAAGAGTATATGGAATTACGCAAAATTGTTGGCTGGCTTGAGTTCCCTGCAGAAGAAGCAAAAGCCTGCGTTGAGAACGCGTATTTAATGCTTTGTGTCCGGGATGAAGAAAAAGCCATCGGTCTTGCCCGTCTTCTGTGGGACGGCGGTTATGTCGCGTTCCTGTCCGATGTGCTCGTGATACCCGAATATCAGGGACAGGGACTCGGCAGAAAGCTGGTGGAAGCAGTCATCCAGCGAATCAGGGACGATATGAAACCCGGATATAAAGTAAAACTGACCCTCAATTCCGCCATGGGAAAAGAACCTTTTTATGAGAAATTCGGCTTCAGGGCACGCCCGAATGAAAACTCCGGGCCGGCAATGGATCAGTGGCTGGCATTCGATATCTGAAAAGTGGTTTTTCGTCAAATGAATCCGGTGGTGAACGAATACATGAAACTGATAGCCAAAGGAAATACTGCGGAGATATTCGATTATGGTGATCACCTGATCTGTAAACTATTCAATCCCCGGTATCCGGCAGAATACATTGAACATGAGTTCCGTAATGCGTCTATGGCCTGGAAACTGGGAATCAGAACGCCCAAAGCTCATAAGCTGATCACGGACGGCGGCCGCCAGGGCATTATTTATGACCGGATTGCCGGAGAAACGCTTTCTGTGAAACTTTCCGGAGCAGATGAAGCAGCATGTGACAGGTGGATGGACAGGTTTATCGCGTTCCATAAACAGTTGCTGCAGCATCATGCGGATGACGCCGTCTCTTATAAAGACTTCCTGAAAGTCTTTGCGGCGGATCAGGACACAGTCGCCCGGATTGACGCATTGGATGACGGTCTTTCTTTTATTCATGGCGATTACCATCCTGAAAATGTGATGATCGATGAGAACGGCAATGAAGTGCTCATTGACATGATGAATGTATGCAAAGGTCCGGCATTGTATGACGTTGCAAGGACGTATTTCCTGTTGCGCAATGATAACAAACTCCAGAATCAGTACCTGGAAAAAATGGGATACTCCGAAAAAGAGATCAGGCCGTACCTGGATGTGATCCTGCTGATCAGAGAAAATGAAATGAAAGAATAATGTCTGAGTTTGCTGAATGACAAATGCCGGGATGCAGGGATCGGTTCCCTGCATCCTTTTTTATCGCAGCCAGCCTTCCTCTCCTGTTTGACTGGAAGCATATGCTTTGGTATGATCGTTTTAATCTGTTGATGGATTATTGTTGAGAAGCCATAAAGGTTTATAAGGGGAAGATGATGAAAACAGTTATCGTTTCATTCAGTTCAAGAGCAGGCGGAAACTGTTCGCAAATCGGAAAACTGATTGCTTCTTTAGCGCAGGATCCGGTTTTGTTTGACTTTTCCGGGTTTGACCTTCACCCCTGCGGCCGCTGCGCTGCGGAATGCTTTACCACACGGGAGAATTGCCCTTACTTTGAAGATAAAGAATATGAAATACTGGATGCCGTCATTCACAGTGATCTGGTTTACTTTGTGCTGCCGAATTACTGCGACTATCCCTGTGCCAATTTCTTCATTTTCAACGAACGCAGCCAATGCTTTTTCCAGGGGCGGCCGGATCTTCTTGAGGCCTATCTTAAAGTCCCCAAGCGCAGTATTGTGATCAGCGGCACAAATCAGGATCATTTCATCCAGGCCCTTGCTTATCAATCGGACAAAGAACCCGATATTCTGTTTTTATCCGCAAAGGAATACAGAAAAAACAGCATCAGCGGAGATTTGCTGACGAGCGAAAAAGCATTGGAGCACATCACGCAGTTTATCAGCAGATCGGCAAAAAAAGAATGAGACAGTCCAATTGAGGAAGAATAATTCCCCTGCTGCTCCCGGGTCATTCCGGCGGGCAGCTTTTTCGTTCCTGAAAAAAACAGAATCATGTTGAAATAATGTTAAATTGTATGTACAATAATGGTGATTTGCGGTTTTCCTGGCAAATGTGCCGGTCCTGCCGCGTGAAAAGAGGACACAGAAATGTCAAACAGAACAAAGCTTCTGGCATGCCTGCTGCTATGCCTTGTTTTGGTTGCAGCCTGCGCTGCCGCGCTGGGCGCATCCGTAACTCAGTATCCCCTTTGGATCGGAGAAACACAGGTCACATCGGAAAACTGCAATAATCCGGACACAAATCACTGGCGCTATGATCCCGCGTCCCACATCCTTACGCTGAAGGACTACGAATACAGCGGATTAGGATATCAATACACAACTGACAGATACGCCGCAATATACTATAACGGTGCCGATAACCTGACAATCCTCCTGGATGGAACCAACTCGATCATCCAGTCAAGGGACTGGGCATATGAAGAAGACCATGTCATCCGGAGCGATAACGCTGATTGTACTGTAACCATTGCCGGCACCGGCAGGCTGGATATCACAATGGCTGACACATGGGGCGGTCCGGCTCTCTTCTGCCGCGGTTCTCTGGTCTTCAGCAGCGGTTCCGTCAAATCCCTCGGCGGAAGCTGCGGCATCAGCGCCTCTGCTATAACCATCAAAAAAGAGATCACCTCTGTGGAAGCAAACGGCTTTCTGGATTCTGCCAAAGCCTTTACCGGCAAAGTGATTACCGAAGTAGCCGGCATGGGGTATGACCGTTGGAACCGGCCGACAGATATATCAGTCGAAGCCGCCGGAACGGCATTAAACTATAAATCGGCAGGCTTCCCTGTTGAACAGTTTGACTTTGTCTACCTGCCCAACGGAGGCACCGGCCGCATGGATTCAGTGCGGGAGTATGAAGGCGGGAAAGTGGTGCTTCAGGAATGTGCCTTTGAACCGCCGATGGGAACGACATTCAGCCATTGGGAGGTCCACGGTGTAGACCTCATTGGTATCCCCGGAACGCCGGTAGTCCTCGTCCGCTCCTGCGCGAACAACGGAATCATTACGGCAACGGCAAAGTGGACAGAAGCATCTGCCGCAGGCATTACAACCGCTCCCGAAGGACTGGAATACACTTACACCGGTTCCGCCCTGGGGCTTGTTACCGCCGGCAAGGCTGAAAACGGCGTGATGCAGTACGCCCTCGGAACAGACGCGGAAAACGCTCCTGTTTACGGTTGGAGCACAGAAATCCCCACAGGAGTTGATGCAAAAACCTACTATGTCTGGTACAGGGCTGTCGGTGACAAAACCCACAGCAATACCGAAAAGCATTGCATCACAGCGGTCATCCGTAAAAAACAGGTTTCTGTTACAGCAAAATCCCAGACAATCCGGGAAGACAGTATCCCTGAATCCGGTATTGATTTTGCGGAGCTGTCCGGCGCAGTAAGCGGCCACACACTCAATGCGGTGACGATAACGGCAGTCAGCGGTAAGCTCACCCCGTCCTCCGCCCGGATTCTGAATTACAGGGAACAGGATGTAACAGACAATTATGCGATCACTTATGTGCCGGGCGACCTGGTCATTCTGAGCCAAATCTGTGTGAAGGTTACCTTCAGCGTGGTCAACGGCGAGTGGAATAACGGCGGCAGCGGCGACCTGGAAGTCATTCTGACTGGTCATGAAGGGGATACGCTGAAGCTGCAGGCCGCCCAGATTCCCGCTGCGGGAGCAAAACCGGCTGCCAGCTGCAAAGCAGGCAGCTGGAACCTCACGCCCGACACGGAGACAGCGATCACAAAAGACACTGCCTATGTTTATACCTACGCGGAAGATCCGGTTTATTCCGTTACTGTCCAGGGAAACAACCATATCCCGGGCAGCGGAAAGGACACTGTCTTTACCGTAAAACGCAGCATTCGGGACGCCGCAACCTTTGACAGCTTTGTCAACGTTTCCGTGGATGGCAGCCCGGTCGGTGAAGGAAATTACCTCAAAACCGCAGGAAGCCTGATTCTGACACTGAAAGCGGCCTACCTGGATACGCTTTCTTCCGGAGATCATAAGATTGTCGTCACCTTTACAGATGGCAAAGCGGAAACAACATTAGCCATCGCTTCCCGTCCGGTTCCGCATACCGGCGACAGCGCTCAGCCGGCTGTCTGGATCGGACTGCTTCTTCTCAGCCTGCTGGGTCTGTTTGTTGTCACCGCAGCCCTGAAAGCTTCCCGGAAAAAGTAAGTCTGGCAGTACAGCAATTCAAAGAAAGAAGGGAATAAACATCTTGAAGTTCTGTAAAGCGATTCGCGTTTTTATGTCCTTTTTGCTGATTGCGGTCATCGCCGTTTCCCCTGCCTGCACGCTTTCTGAAACGTCATGGGAAACCATGCGTTTTCCTTTGACAGGTGTTGAGATTGATTTTCCGCCTGCTTCGGAGCTCTTCGGATCGCTTGAGCTGACGAGTGACATAGATCTGGCTCCCGGTGTCCGTTTTGCGGAAGTATATTACATAGGTGCTCCCAAAGAGATGGGCCTTTCTCTATACAGGCCGGACCGGGTTTACACAGAGGCGGAGAACCAGCTTCTCCATAGCACATGCGTGTCCCTGCTGCAGATCGTATGTATGGATAACGGGAAGACAATCAATCATATGCCCTCCGACCACCGGGATTTTCTGAATCTGAAAAACTTCCGTGAACTTGGTTCTTACGAAGATCACAACTTCTATATAAGCTGGCTTCCGGATGGATATGAGTCTGCAGGCATGCTTTCAGCGGAAGCAAAAGAAGAGATTGAATCCCTGGTGCAAAGCTGTATGGAACCGGATCGGATCCGTGTCTTCAAACCCGGGGAAGTAAGCAGTGTGCCGATAGAATTTGAAACAACGGATCTTGACGGAAATCCGGTTCAGTCCGGGGAGCTGTTCGGAAAAAATACCCTGACAATGGTGAACGTCTGGACCACCTGGTGCGGAGCATGCCTGTACGAACTGCCGTCCCTTCAAAGTCTGAGCGAACGGGTCAGCAAAAAGAATGTCGCGGTTGTCGGCATTGTAATGGATATCCAGAGTCCGGATGACAGCGAAACGATCCGCAACGCAAAGCAGCTCATTGCTGATGCTGACGTACAGTATATGAATCTGATCCCCTGGGACGGGATCCTGGATGTACTTCCGACTTATGCCTTTCCCACCACGTATTTCATTGATTCAAACGGAAAGCTTGTCGGCGAACCCGTAACCAGCGCCATGTCTTCCTATGCTTATGAATCCATCATTAAAGAAAGGCTCGCTGTTCTGGCACAGGGAAACTGATTCTCTGCAAGAAGCATCTGAAAATAAGGAGTAATGTATAATGAAACTGCAGAAAGTCCTGGAAAACCTGGTAACCATCGTACTGCCCTTCATCGGATTCGTCTTCGTCGTGGTATCCCTTTTTGCTTCAAAAGTATTCGGCTGGATTGGTCTCATCCTGATGGGGATCGCAAACGGATATAACATGGTCCGGAGATTGCGGAATTCCAAAAAGAAGGATCAGGAAGCAAAAGAAACCAACTGACAGCCATCACTGGCCGCGGTATTCATAATAAGGGAAAAGAGAGAGAATCCATGAAAGAGATAATGATCAAACCGATAGGATATGTCAGGAACGAAGTTCACGAAAAGAAAGACATATCCTGGGGTAAGGATATATCCTTCATAGAATTGGAGGAAGCGTATCACACCGGCCTGAAAGGTCTTGATGAATTCTCCCACGCAATAGTGCTTTATTATCTGGACCAGGCGGAATACATAAGGGATAAACACCTGCAAAGGCATCCTCAGGAACGGTCTGACATGCCTCTTGTGGGCATTTTTTCACAAAGAGGAAAAGATCGTCCCAACAGGATTGGCTTAACTTCTGTAGAAATTATATCTGTGAGCTACAGCACACTGGCTGTTAAGGGCCTTGACGCCATCAACGGCACACCGGTTCTGGACATAAAGCCATATTTCCCGGTTTATGATAAAAAGGATGCCAAAACTCCCGAGTGGGTTGACCGGCTGATGGAGCAGTATTTCTGATCCAGGCAACAGCCGGGCAATCGCACAGGATTCAACAACACATAACACGTAAAGGAGATCTCCCATGCTTCCACCCCTTCTGCAACCCGGTGACCTGATCGGCCTGGCCTCGCCTTCCTGGTTGGCTACCGAGGAAAGCATTGCCCCTTCTGTCACCGCCCTGGAGGCGCTCGGTTATCGGGTCCGTTTTGCTCCGCAGATCTTCGCCCATGGCTGGGACTACGCCGCAACCCCGGAAGAGCGTGCCGAAAGCTTCAACGCCCTCATCCGCGACCCGGAAGTGCGCCTGGTCTTCTTCGGCGGCGGTGAAGGCGCCGATGATATCGTTCCCCTGCTGGACTATGAAGCTGCTCGCCGCGATCCCAAGCTGTATCTCAGCTACAGCGACGGCACCAGCATTCTGAACCCGATCCACGCGAAGACCGGTCTGGTCACCCTTTACGGCCAGACGCCCGGAAGATTTCCCGACACCATAGCGAAGTATCCGACAGACTACAACCTGCGCCAGTTTACCGCATTCACAACATCACGGCCGGATCATCACACTGCCGCCGCGCCCTGGCGCACACTCGTGCCGGGCCGTGCCGCGGGCATGCTGGTCGGCGGCTATCTGGCAAATACCATTTTCGCCGCGGCAACCGGGCAGCTGCTACCCGAAGATGCCGGGGATCTGATCCTCTTCGTTGAGGATAACAAGATGTTCAACGGCATTGAGGCGTTCAGTGCACACATTGCCCGCCTCGAGCAGTGCGGTATCATGCCGCGCGTGCGGGGGCTGCTGTTCGGCCACTATTCCGTCCCGGCGGATGAGCAGGTGCTGGCGCGGCTCACCCGGTTGGGAAAAAAGTGGAACATTCCTGTCGCCTATTCGGATGACTTTGGCCACGGCGAGAACAGTGCCATTCTCCCCATAGGTGTCCGGGCGGAACTGGATACGGAAAAATGCACACTGGAATATGACTGGGAATAACATTCTTTTCTTGTTTCATGGAGGCTGTACGTGAGTAACGGGATCATAATAAGGACCGCGGAAAAGGAAGATGTCTGGCAGATAGCAGAGATCCTCGTTGAAGACTGGCAAACCGCCTATCGCGGAATAATGGATGATGATTTTCTGGATTCCCTCAGTGTAGACCAGCGATATGAGATCGAAGTCAAAAGATATGATAAGTATGTCGTTGCCGCTGAAGGAAATGAGGTCCTGGGATACGCCTGGCTTGAATCAACGGAAGACGAACCGGCAGACTGCGAAGTGATCGCCCTGTATGTCCGGTACTCCAAAAGAAACAAAGGCACCGGAAAACTCCTGATGCAGTATGCTTTCAATTATTTCAGGAGCATCGGCAAGAAAAAAATGATCATCTGGTGCCTGAAAGAGAATCATGAATCACGGAGATTCTATGAAAAAGTCGGCGGGAAAGAGTATCAGACCGGCTCTCATAACTGGGGCGGCAAAGACTACGAAATGATCTCCTACCTGTATGATTTATGATAAGTGTCTTACTGTAAAAGAGACCGGAAAGAAGAGGGCTGCGCAAATATGAAGCATATTATCACAGTTCAGCACACACAGTCTGTTCATCACACGAACGGAATGGTCGGTTCATGGACAGACTGGGACCTGACAGATCTCGGAAGAGAGCAGGCAGATCATATCGGCCGGAAACTGAAGGATGAGCTCTCCGGAAAAGATGTAATCATGTATTCATCGGACCTGAAACGGGCACAGCAGACAGCGGAAGAGATCGCAAAGTACCTGGGCGTAAAACCGATCCTCCGCCAGGAACTGCGGGAGCGGAATCTGGGAAAGTGCTGCGGCAAATCCGTGCAATGGCTCCGCGAAAACATCGAATGCCCTGAAAAGACAGTCGATGACAGGCTGTTTTCCGATGGAGAAAGCCGGCGTGATGCCTGGAACCGTCTGAAGCCCTTCTTTGACCGGGTTATGGCGGAAGACAGCGAAAACATCGTGATCGTTTCCCACGGTGATCTGCTGAGCGTCTTCAATTCCATGTTCCTGGGTCTCGGAGTTGAATCGCTGAACAGCTGTGAAATGTTTGGGTTTGCAGGCGGCGTATCCCAGATGATTGTGCGGGATGACGGAAAACGAATGATAAAACGAATCAGTGATATGTCCTTTGTCCGGTAAGCCATGCGCACAGGCCGGTCTCAAAACAGAAACTGTTCTTAGGAGAGGATGCCTTTATGAAAACAATCGTCATTAAACAGTTAACTCCTGATCTGACTGCTGATTACCTGGATTTCTTCGATAACCGTGCTTTTACAGACGGCAATCCGAACGGCCCGTGTTATTGTACCTCCGCCAATCAGGATGAAGAAAACATTCAGCAGATGGTCAGCGAGTTTAAAACATACGGTGTTAAAGAGACTCTGCGCAGGTATGCGGTGGAAATGCTGAATAAGAATATGATCCACGGATACCTGGCTTATGACGGAGATCTGTCTGTCGGCTGGTGTAATGCCGCGGACATGGAAAGCTATGCCGGTTTTGTTCCGGACTTTGCCAGGAAAAACGCCTGCGGAAAAACGGTTTCTGTTGTTTGTTTTGAAATCGCTCCTGAATACCGCGGAATGGGTATCGCTTCTGCTTTTATTGACAGGGTTTGCAGTGATGCAAAATCAAAAGGATATGCAGCTGTTGAAGGATATGCCAAGCTTTCTGGCGAGCGGAATGATTTTGATTATCAGGGGCCTGTGCGGCTTTATCAGTTAGCCGGCTTCGTTGAGGCCGCAAGGGAAAGCGACCAGGTTGTCATGCGAAAAGTATTATAATATAATCATCTCAGCTGTATGAATACACCTGAAAAAGAGAGATGAAAAAATGGCAAGGAAGCTCTTTGGCGGACTCAGGATGACGTGGCCCCGGCTGATCCTCTTTGCTGTCATCAGCGGCATTGTCACTGCCCTGATTGCCCTGCTGGTTCCGCAAGGTAATTCCATCAAACAGATCGCAGTAACCTTTGAAGCCTGGATCGTTCTGGCGATTATCATCGTGGTAAACTGCGAAACGCCGCTGGAAGCCGCCTGTAAAACCTTTATTTATTTCCTGATCTCCCAGCCGCTGGTTTATCTGATCCAGGTGCCGTTCAGTTCCATGGGATGGAAACTGTTCGGATATTACACATATTGGTTTTACTGGACCCTTGCGACCTTCCCCGGTGCGTTCATCGCCTGGTATATCAAACGGGATGACTGGATTGCTGCGGTCATTCACTCCGTTGCGCTTGTCGCCCTGATCTGGATCGGTACCGGCTACCTGAAACAGCTGATTGGCAACTTTCCCCAGTATCTGCTCGCAACCCTGTTCTGCTTCGGTATCGTCCCGGTACTGATCTTCTCCGTCCATCATAATAAAGCGGCGAGAGTAACAGCTTCCGTGATCGCAGCCGCAGCCTTTGCCCTGTTTGTAATCCTGGCATTTGCGGGGAGCAATCCCAATGCTTACAGTGCTAACATCGGCCTGGACGAAAACCAGTTCCCGGTCACAGAGGGCTGGACAGCCGAGCTGGAAGACCCTGAAAACGGAACTGTAGATCTGGAAACCGGAGGAGAATACATCTGTCCCTCTGTACGGGTGGAGTTCAAAGACTACACCAAAAATACCAACGTCATTCTGAGAGACCCGGATGGAAATGCCTGGCTTTTCCCGATCCGGATTACGAAAGACGGGAATACGCTCAGTATTTCGTACTGATCTGAATCTTTTCCATCCGGTATGGCTGACCTTTGTCTTTTCAAAGTGTCAGTTTAACGCAGGTTATCAAATACATCATGATCAGGTCCCGGGTTTACAAATTTCAGCGTATAAGGTGTGCCTGACAGCAGGAAACATCTGAATATCCTTTCTCAGCACCGGTCAAAAGCCGGCGTTTTCTTATGGATCAAAACAAAAAAAGACCGGGATTGCATCCCGGTCATGTTGATGAATAATAACCGATACCGTCAGGCATCCTGCTTGCTGCTGTCGGGCCGGAAAAAGGCACCTACAGCCAGGATCAATCCCAGTACGCAGACAGAGGCAATGTGGCCGGGCCTGCTGATGGTCTGGGTGAAAGCAGCAAAACTGAAGCGGGCAGCAAGCAGATCGAGCATGCCGATCAGCGCAGCGACACCGAAGAAGTTCATAACAGCGTTTACAAGATTCTTTTTCATCTTCTTTTCCTCCTCATTTTCCCAAAGCGCTGCGGAAAGGCAGCGATACGTTGAATGTTGGTTGAAGGTGCGGCCGCCCCCCTGCCTGCCGCAACCTTCACGTGCATTATAATGAAGATTAATCCATCTGTAAAATATTGTTTTTAATGCTTATCTATAGTATATTTATATGGATAAAACCAGGAGGTGAAAGATATGGAGATCCGGCAGCTGCGCATGTTCCGGGAAGTGGTTGACGCGGGAAGTATCAGTGAAGCGGCAAGGCGGATGAATCTGTCCCAGCCGCCTTTGAGCTACCATATGAAAATGCTGGAGCAGGAGCTCGGTGTAACACTCTTTCACCGGGGAAAGAAGAATATCGAACTGACCCCCGCCGGCAGACTGTTGTATGAGCGGGCCGAAACCATGCTGTCACTGGAAAGTGCTGTCTCCAGGGAGGTGTCAAAAGAGGGAGTTAAAAAAACGCTGCGCATCGGCGTTACTCCTTCGACATCGCTTCTCCTGAATCCCGTTCTGACAAAGCTTCATCAGGCGGATAAAAACCTGGTTTTTGAAATATCCGATGCCACTTCATTCACGCTGCGGGAAATGCTGAATAAGGGAATGCTGGACTGCGCGCTGCTGCGAAGTCCGCTCCGGCTGAGCGAACTGGACGTCCGCCCCCTCCGGAAGGAATCCTTTATTGCGGTTGGCAACATCGACGGTTTCTGTGTTGACAGGGAGATTGAACTCACAGAATTGGCAGATTACCCGCTGATCATCTACCGGCGGTATGAAGCCTTTCTGCACAACGCTTTTATCAGCCAGGGCGTCTCTCCCTCTATCCAGGCCGTCTGTGACGATGCCAGAACCGCTTTGTCCATGGCACAGTCCGGGATCGGCCTTGCTCTTCTTCCGCATTCCATGGTTCAGGCGATCCGGGACATCTGGTACCGGACCATTGCTGAAAGCAGTCTGGAAACAGAGATCCTGTTTGTCTGCCCGAAGCAGTCGCAATCAAATCCTTTGATAGGTCAGCTGTATGATTTGCTGGAGGAAGCAGCACAGGAATCGTAATTGTCAGCGGTATTTGGGGTTGTATATTCCGGTATTGCAGACTCCCCTCGCCTGCTTGTGTTTGACTGGAATCACCGGCTTTGGTATGATCAACTCAATCGTGCAGCAGCGCGCTGACTTTTGATATGGAGAGAAACTTAAATGAGAATTGATCATACTGCGATATTTGTCAACGATCTGGAAAACGCCCGGGATTTCTTTGTGAAATATTTAGGCGGCATATCCAATAACGGATACCATAATGGGAAAACCGGATTCAGATCCTTTTTCATCTCTTTTGATGACGGTTCCAGGCTTGAAATCATGAATAAACCCGGCATTGCGGATCCCTCAAAAGAGTCGGAAAAAACAGGCTATTCCCACATCGCTTTTTCTGTAGGAAGCAAGGAAAAGGTCAATGAACTGACTGCACAGATGAAAGCCGATGGATATAAGGTCCTTAGCGGACCCAGAACAACCGGTGATGGGTATTATGAGTCCTGTATTGTTGCTGTTGAGGATAATCTGATTGAACTGACGGTTTAATCTTTGAAAACCTTTGGCATCAGTATCAGTCTTGTGAAAGGTATACCTGTCATGAGCACCTGCCTTGATCCCATCAACACGTGATGACCGGAAAAGTTTATCCTGGACAATCAGGAAGCGTTCAATTATAGCGTTCTGGAAGAGTTCAGCCGCCGGGATGATCAGGTTCGGAAAGCGGGTTCTCTCTTGTAAAAGACATCTCTGAAAACATCGGCGTTTATGTTTCACAGGCTTGAAAAAGAATATCTTGAATTTGTCCGCCAGCGAGCAGACTTCTGCGTATACATATAAGGAACCCGTTACCGGGGAACAACAGGCGCGAAAAAGCAAGCACGCACTGTGGTATCGCCGTTTATCAATATGTCATGATAAGACAGGAGGAAAAGAAAATGAAAAAAGTGATGGCTCTTCTGTGTTCTCTGCTTCTGATCTGCCTGGCGGTTTCTGTTTCTGCCGAGGCTCCTGTGTCAAACCTTTATAAGCCGAATACGTCTGAAACATTCAAAGCCCTGGTCGGGGGAAAAAGCTTCGAAGCCGGAATCACCGATATCACATCAGCCGGTGAGGATGAAGACGCGAAATACACAATCACCATGACTGTTTATGAAAGAGATCAGTTTGATCCCGCGGTCATTGAGAACCTCAAAGAGCACGATATTCTTTGCTTCGGTGACGGCACAACCTTTATGGTCATGAATGTGGTCAGCGATGAATATGGTGTCACCGTAACGGACGGCGATAATAACGGCTATTCCTTCTGGAAGGCGGAAGACGGAACCTATATCGCCAGCACGGAGACCGACAATCCCTTCTATACGGAAATCTTCACAATCAAAGTACCGCTGGAGAAGGATATCAGCTTCCTGGACTGGAGCGACCCGGAAAACCTGGACGAGCCTGTGAAACTGGGATTTGATGAACTGCTTGGCCTTTTGCAGGAAGGTACAAACTTCGCTCCGTATAACACAAAGGTCACCTTTGATGAGAACGGAAAGCTGGTTGAGTTCCTTTACAGTTACTCTCCCTGGAACTGACCTCTTGCCGCAAAGCAGGGAACGGATCTCTGTCTCCTGTTGACAAATAACGCGCCTGTCTGAACGGACAGGCGCGTTTTGCGTGGGGCGTATTTATTCGCAACCGATTCAGAGCTCCTGTTTTTATGCGGCATATTCGGCTGTAACTTTCTGTGAAATATGTTATAGTATTCGGGAATGCTTAAGCACCTCTCACACGTTACATTATATAAGTGAGGAATTGATATGGCTTCTAGTATAGTTCACCTGGCTGTTACAAACGAGCTGGCAAAGCAGATATCATTTACTGATACAAACAGGCTTAAGTTCGGAGCTATTGTTGCGGATTACGGAGCCGGCGGCAATCAGAATGGGAACTCGCATCTGAAGGTGAATGTCCTGGACGGCAAAAAGAAGACCTATGACTTTGACAGATTCAGGGATCTGTTCGGAAAGCGGATGCTTTCTGACGATTTATACATGGGATATTACCTTCATTTGGTACAGGATTCCTTATACAGGCAGTTCGTGTATGACAGGTATCACTGGAACCCGATGCTCCCCGGAAACGTTGAGCGCCTGCATAAGGATTATCAGATTGTGAATCAGTACATTATAAGCAGGTACAGCTTGAAGAATGACATTGTTATCCCTGATGGTTTTGACAATGAGGATTTGAACCAAATCAGTTCTTTTGATGCCGCAGGCCTTATAAAGAAGCTGGACGAATACTTTCTTCCCGTGGAAGAGGATCCGGTTTTCTTCTTTACAAAAGAAATGTCTGACGAATTCATAGGCGAAGCTCTGGCTTTTTGTCATGAAGAAGTTGAAAAACTCCGCAGAGGCGAGGCCGGCATTGATATGCTTGAATATGCCTGGAACCGTGCAGGTGTTTGATGAGGAAGATTAATGCCTCCCCAACCGTTTATTTTATGATCACACTTTTTTGTTGGGAGGATATCATTTGAAAAAGTTCGCACTGCTGGTTTTATCCGTAATCATCCTTTGTACAGCCTGTATCGCACAGGCGTCAGAAAAAGAGCTACCTGTGTTCGCATCAATCCGGGACGTGCTTGATTCTACGGAATGCTATTTATCCATCCAGGATCACCCTGATTATCTTATTCTTATTCTGGAAATGGACGACAGGCATTTCCGCATGGTAACCATGCTGGATGATCACGCAAAGGAGCTTTATAAGGCCGCTGAGGCACAGGACCACAGCACTCCTGCAATGGAGGCATTCGATGAATATGCCTGGACACTGCCGATAGTATATACCGAAGAACTGTCTGAAACACCGATAAGCCAGGATAAACTGGATGAGCTGAAGGGAAAAACAATTCAGGAACTGATGGATAATGGGTTCGGCGATGAAATGATACTGTATGAAAGCGAATTAGCCGCCCCCGTCTCCATTCTACTGGAATATGGTTCCTACAAATATGAATTTAAGGTAACAAACGGTTCTGCCGGAGATCCGTCTTTAATGACGATAAACAGTGTAAAATATTTTGGATTTTCCCGCGCTGCTTTTGACATTGATATTTCGAAAATACTATCCAACCAGTAACAGAACAAACCCTCAAATAAGATCTTCCTTAAGGGAGACAGAGACTGATTCTCTGTCTCCTTTTCATATGTAAATCATAAGCAAAATGCATAGGATCAATAACTGCTGAATATCCGGATTGACAAGTGACCGGTCGGCAACTATAATGCAGTTACCAATCGGTCACTTTTTCTGTGACTGTATTGAGTCTGAAACTGTTCCCATGGGAATGAAATGGGCAAATGAAAAAGAAAAGAATGCTGATTATACTTTGTGCGGTACTCCTGACAGGTTTGGCAATCCTGATGTTCAGCTATGTCCGGGTTACCAGGGAGGCAAAAGAGCGGTTCGCTGCCTATGAACAAAAAGCGGAAAGCGTTATGACTTCCTTTGGTAAGATCGCCTATATCGATGAAGGCCAGGGAGAACCGGTTGTCATCTCTCACGGAATCTGCGGAGGTTATGACCAGGGCTTTGACGTACTGAAGGGCCGGACCGATCTGTTCAGGATCATCGCTCCTTCCAGATTCGGATACCCGGGAAGTGATCTTCCTGAAAACGCCACGGTGGATATGCAGGCGGATGCCTTCACGGAGCTGCTGGATAAGCTGGAAATCGAAAAAGCATATGTCCTGGCAACCAGTGCGGGAGGATCAGCTGCCATCCGGTTCGCATTGCTGCACCCGGAAAGATGTAAAGGACTGATTCTTTACTGCTCCGGCTATCCGGAGATAAAGAAGCCGGATAAAAAGCCCGGGCTGTCCGGACCGCCTGCCTTCCTGTGCAATGATTTCTGCATGTATCTGTTCAGTCCGCTGTTTAAGCCGCTGATGGGTATGGACGGCGATGCGCTGAAGCTCATCCTGCCAATGGAAGGGCGAAAAGCCGGGATTGTCTTTGACGGAGAAGTCACCAACCGGGACAAGGCTGTCAGGTACGAGGAATATGACATGAGCAAGCTCAGTGTTCCGGTACTGATCCTCCACGCGCGGGATGACAAGCTGGCATCCTTTGAGACAGCGGAAGCCTGCAGCAGAATCATTCCCCGGTGTACCTTTGTTCCGCTGGACGACGGCGGCCATATGATGAAGGGGCATGAAGAAGAAATCAGGAAAGCGCTGGAAGCATTTGTGCAGGAGGGAACATGAACACAAAAGAGCAGATCATAAACGAGGCGCTTCGCCAGTTCGCGGAAAAAGGATATGCCGGTACATCCATGAGCGATATCGCAAAGCCGCTGGACATTTCAAAAGCTGCGCTGTACAAGCATTTCAAAGGAAAACAGGAGATCTTTGACAGGATCATAGAGGATTCGGAAAGGCGCTTTGATGACCTTCTGGAGAACCTGTCGGTTCATTTTCAGGCAAAGGATGCCGGAACCGACCCGGAGGACGTACGTTTTTACGCCGGCATCAATCCGGTTAAGCTGAGTTCAAACGTTCTGTCCTTTGTCCGCTTTGCCATGACGGATCCTTATTCCATTCAGGTCCGGCATATGCTGAAGATATCCCAGTTTCAAAGCCGGGAGCTCGGCAGCCTGTATACCCGTCGGTATGTTGACACGATGCTTGACTATGACACAAAACTGTTTGGCGAGCTCATGAAAGCCGGATTCATGAAAAAGGATGATCCGAAACAGATGGCGCTGTATTTCTGCGCTCCCGTGTTTATGTATATGGAAATCTGGGACCGGGAACCGGAGAAAGAACATGAATGCATGGAAGCAATCCGTAAGCATGTCAGTCATTTCTTTGAAATGACAGCCTGTGAGAGATGAATCCTGTATTGCCGGTATGGCAAAATCACATACTGCCAATACCGCCGGTGTCTTTCCACAATACCCGTAATGCCCTATAATGAAATAGTTATACCATCATCCCCATATCAAAACCAGGAACTGAATGTGCGATAAGAAGAAAACCAGTCGCAGCGGACAATGACCGGATTTTTGTTTGAGAGGTTGTCATTGATGAATATTGAATTCAGGAAAGCCGGCATGGCAGACGCGGAATTGCTGATGTTCTTCGGAGGAAAGCCAGATGAAAGAGAAAACTTTCCACGGTGTTGACATAGGCGGCTTATTGGAAATACGTGGCACGAAAAGATACGGAGTGAGTGTTGCGGTCGCCGGCGGGGATTCTGTCGAAACCTGCTGCCTGGGTACCGGCCGCTTTGGAAAGAACTTTCCTGTGAATCCGGATATGCTGTTTCAGGCAGGTTCTGTCAGCAAACCCGTGTTTGCCGCGACGCTCCTGCGATATGTCGACAAGGGGATCATCGATCCTGATGCGGATATTTCAGCTGTGATTTCGGACTTTGTTGATTTTCCGCTGACCTTTGCTGCGTTGCTGTCCCATACGGCAGGCTTCAACGTCCACGGTTTCCCCGGATACCGTGCCGGGCATAAGCTTTTTTCACTGGAAGATGTGCTGAATGGCAGCGGAAACACCCCCAGAGTCTGCAGGACACTGCCCTACGGAGAACAGTACTCTTATTCCGGCGGCGGGATTACCCTTGCGGAACTCGCGTTTACGAGAATCACCGGAATGACGCTGCAGGATGCCTTTGTCCAGGAAATCGCTGCGCCGCTGGGCCTGACACGAAGCGGCTTCTTCCAGCCGCTTAATGAAGACAGGATTGAAAATGCCGCTTTCGGCGGTCAGCTTGGAATATGGGAAGATCGCAAGCACGGTTATCACTATTATCCGGAGCATGCAGCAGCAGGCCTTTGGTCCACGCCGGCCGAGCTGGCGAAAATCGGCATTGCTCTCTCCCGGAGCTTCCGGGACGGCGGTTTGCTCTCCAAAGAAACCACAGCCCGCATGATGACCCCCGTCATGAATCATTACGGGCTCTGCGTGGAATGCACAGCGGACACCGGTCATCATATGGGCGTTAATGCCGGTTTCCTTACGTTCCTGAAATTCTCCCTTACAGCGGATTGCTGTGTAGCTGTCATGACCAACAAATTCGGGCTGCTCAGCACAAAAATGATCGGAAAACTGGCCGAAACAGGAAACCATCTTTTTGAAAACGCAAAGAGATAAAACAGATGTGATGACGTCTTCCCTCCCCTGTTTTCACCCGGCTATGATCGAATAATTTGCCGGAGGATTCATATGACGGATTTGAAGAATACCGCAAAAGAAACAGAAGGGTATTCACAAAAAGAATTTGTGGAAATCGCAAAGGAACATTTTGAAACAATCATGCTTCCTGAACTGAGGGAAATTTCGGAAGAGGTTGTCCGTCATATGCTGGTTTTTGTGGAAGGGTCTGTTGCATACGGCTTCTGTGACGAAAAATCAGATGTTGATATGGACTACTATATCAATATGGATGCTGATGAAAGCACAAGGCAGCGAATTCGGGAACTCTTCACCAGGGAAACCTTCCGGCATAAAGGCGTAAGGGTATCCTACGGTTTCGGGTGAAAGTACTGGAAGTTTGACCTGCTTGTGAATGATTCGATGGATCAGTTCTGGAATGAGTTTGACCCTTATGCCCTGAAAAACATCACACTTGCTGTTCCGTTATGGGATCCTGAAGGGATACTGCCGTCCGTACAGAAAAAGGTCTCGTTTTATCCGGAAGATGTAAAGAAAAAGATTATCCGGGGACTGTGGTTGACGGTAAAAGACAGCGGGGAGTACAATTATCACGAGGCGTTAAAGAGAAACAATCTGACAGAATCACGGATCTATCAACACAGGGCACTGGAAGCCATGATGCGTTTGGCATATATCCTGAACAATCAGTATTTTTACCCGACAAAATGGCTTTCTGCCGGCCTGGATCAGCTGCGGGAAGACTTCGGGCTGAAAGATGCTTTGCAAACAATCAGCGCCCTTAATAACGCGGAATTTGAATATTCGGAATTTATGAAAGTCTTCGGACGCATGAGGCAGTTCATGCTTCAGAACGAATCCATTGAAGCGGAATGTATAGAGAATTATGGGATGATTTTTGCGAAGCCATTCCATGTTTTTAAAACCTTTTGATATAAAAGAACAAATATGAGGAAGTGGTACGATGGTTATCAGCAAAACAAAGTATGATGCTTCGGAAGCAGAGATTAAGGAGTTGTTTTCTTTTCACAAGCTGGGAAATGTGATTGATGTCGCTGCTCTTGGAAACGGGGAATTTAATGCGGCATACAAAGTCACATGCGATAATGGTATTACCAGCGTATTAAAGATAGCTCCCCCGGCAGATGCAAGAGTCCTCAGTTATGAAAAAAACATGATGGAATCTGAGGTCTTCTGGTATTCGCAGATGCATGAAAAAACCGACATCCTCTGCCCCAAAGTCTATGTCGCCGATTTCTCAAAAGAAATCATAAAAAGCAACTGTTTTATCATGGAAATGATGCCCGGAAAACCGTTGTGGGAGATGGGCTTTTCCGTCACGGAATATGAAGCGGTTCAGAAGCAGAAAATTGGCATGCTCACAAAAATACACACGATTACCAATGACGGATACGGCTACATACAGACAGGGCTGGTATCTTCCTGGTACGAAGCCCTGAAAGCCATGGCACTCAGGCTGGTTGCTGACTGTAAAAGCCTTGGCCATGATACGCCTGACGGAGAAAAGTTTGTAAGTCTAATCGATAAACACGAAAAGCTGCTCCGGGCCGTCCCCTGCAGAATGGTGAACTTTGACCTGTGGGACAGCAATGTCCTCTATAATGAGAAGACAGGCAAAATCTGCTGGATTGATCCGGAACGCGGATTCTGGGGTGATCCGGTCGCAGATTTTATACCGCTTGGGCCCGGGCAGAAAGTTCCTCTTTCCGCCAAGCAGAAAGAACTGGATATCTATAATGATATGGCTCAGGAAAAAATCTTCCTGACTGAGGAAACAGAGATCAGGTATGCTCTCGCTGTTTGTTATCTTGCGCTGATTGAAGAAGTCGAAAAATACGTCAGATACGAACCGGATAATCCCACCTATATCAGAAACGCAATTGATTCAAGAGAAATGTATGACATGGCGTTTAAGCTTCTTTAACCGGTCCTGCAGGCTAAGAAGAGCGTCAATGAAAAGGAGATTGAGATGAACGTAGAATTTGTCCTTGCAAAGGCAGGTGACGCGGTCACCATCAGTACGCTCCGGCAGAGAATTTGGGATACAACGTATCGGGGCATTTATCCGGATACGGTCATTGACGATTTCAATTATGAATGGCATCAGCAGCGGGACTTGAAAAAGATCTCGGATCCAACCTTCACGGTATACCTGATCAAATACGGCGGCGAGAATATAGGATATTTCGTTTTTCAGCATACTGACTCCGGGGTATGGCTGCGTTCCCTGTATGTGCTGCAGGAGTATCAGCACAGAGGGATCGGAAAACAGGCTTTCGCCCTTTTGAAGGATTACTGCAGAGAAAAGGGAATCAGCCGTTTTGCCTGCGATTGCAGTCCTCACAACAAAAACGCCATGCAGTTCTATCAGCGGATGGGCGGTGTAGTGACAAAAACCGATACCGGACACGAGAACAGGCAGGAAGACGGCGTTGTATTTGAATTCAATATGCAGGAGTAACAGGGAGAGTACATGGACGACATTAAATGGTTGTTCTTTGATATCGGATCCACTCTGGTGGACGAAACCAAAGTGTACGATGATATCTTTCAGAAAATCGCCGTTGCTGCCGGCGCACCTGTGAAAACAGTCAAGGCCCGTGCGATTGAGTTCTATAAACAGAACAAAAGAGGCCACCGGGAGGTAATGCGTCTTTTCGGCGTGGACTATCCCGAATGGTCTCCTGAATATGAAGAGCTGTATCCTGACACCATGGAGTGCCTCCGTGTTCTGAAGAATAAGTATCATCTTGGAATCATCGCAAACCAGATCCCCGGAGCGGAAAAAAGGCTGGAAGCAATGGGAATTCGCCGGTATTTTGATGTGATTGTCTCATCGGCTGAGGAAGGCATCGCAAAACCGGATCCTGGAGTATTCAGGCTCGCCCTGGCCAGGGCCGGATGCACTCCGGAACAGGCCGTCATGATCGGAGACCGTATTGACAATGATATCGTCCCCGCAAAACAGCTGGGAATGAAAACGGTCTGGATCAAGCAGGGAGTCGGAAAGTACTGGAATATTCAGGGAAATTGTGAGACTCCCGAATATGAAGTAAATACCTTGTCAGAGTTGTTATCCCTATTCTGAAGTGCCTCCGGAATATGCCGGCCCATGGGATTTGCATGGGAAATAATCCAGGTATCTGCTGAAAAACATGACTGCGGATGAAAAGGAGAGATATCAGATGAATAAGGATTGGGCTGAAAAAAACAAAAGAATGCAGTCTTTAATCGGAAAAGAAGTAACTTTCCGTGAAGGACTGGACGTCCTGTTTGAATTAAGAGACGACCTGTTCGGACAGATCTCATCCATTGTGAAAGCATATCCGGCGGAAGCGTTTTATCAGATGCCGTTTGCCGGAGCTAAAGGATATCACAGCAAGACGCTGGCTTATTCCATGTGGCATATCTTCCGGATCGAGGATATTGTCGCCCATACATTGATCGCACGGGACAGCCAGGTCCTGTTTACAGACGGCTGGCTGGAAAAAACGAAGAGTCCGATTATCACCACCGGCAATGAACTGAAAGGCGCGGAGATTGCGCGCTTTTCAGCTCAGCTGGATGTGAAAGCGGTATACGAATACTGCCGGTCTGTCATGAAATCGACAAACGACTTGCTGCGAAAACTGGAATACAGGGATCTGAAGAGGAAGTTCCCGGACGCTGACCGGGAAAGGTTGATCGGCAGCCGCTGTGTCAGCGATGACGAAGATGCATTCTGGTTGATTAATTACTGGTGCGGAAAAGATATCCGTGGATTGATTCAGATGCCCTTCAGCCGGCACTGGATCATGCATATCGAGGCAATGTGCCGTATCAGTAACAAACTGTGAAAGAAACCGGAAAAGGTGTGAATTCCGATGAAGTAAACAGCCTGCCCTTTCGGACAGGCTGTCAACATTCTCCATCGCCGGACAGGGTGATCTTAAAATGATGAGTCTGATACATGTTTCTTATTCTTCCTGATATATGGATTTAGCCAGAAAGAGAGCATCAGTTCCAGGACCATCAGGCACCATATCAGCGGTTCACATACGATCACCGCAGGATACCCAAATCGGGGAATCGCCAGGAACGCAAAGAGGATCTTTCCTGCCAGTTCAATGACACTGGAGAGAACAGGCAGGATCTTTTGACCGATTGCCTGGAGGGAAATACGCGTTACGTTCAGAATGCCCAGGATGATATAGCATGGCGCGACAAACCGCAGATACCTAGAAGCATTGTACAGCACAACAGGCTCAGACGATCCGCTGATCATGCGCACAAGCATCTCAGCGCCTGGAAGGAGGATTGCCATGATGATCAGGGTCATGATCACATCAGCCTTGTATGCGGTTATGACGCCCTTCCGGATGCGGTCCGGCTGATCTGCCCCGCGGTTCTGGGAAACAAAAGTACTGATTGTGGCGTTGATGGCTCCGAAGGGCGTAAGGAAGATAGAATAGATACGCCTTGCTGCTGTATGCGCCGCGACAATCAGTGTTCCCATGCCGTTGATGCCAATCTGAAGAATCGCTCCTCCGGCATATATGATCCCGTTCATCAGGCTCATGGATAAGCCCTGGAAAGTTGCTTCGCGGTATATTCCTTTGTCGGGAACAAAATCCTTTCGTCCGGGAATGAGCTGTCTGGCCCGCCGGAGAATATAGAAGACGCAGATGACGGCAGCCACTGCCTGGGCTGCGACAGTCGCGATGGCCGCGCCTTGTACGCCCATACCCAGGGGAACGATGAACAGAATGTCCAGTCCCACGTTCAGGCAGGATGAAATGATCAGGAAGATGAGCGGCGCAACACTGTTGCCAACAGCCCGGAGAAAGCCCGCAAACAGGTTATAGGCCATGGTGACAAACAGGAAAAGGATAACCGGAACAAGATAGTCATGCGCCATCCCATACACTTCCTCCGGTGTATGCAGCAGCCGGAGCAAAGGATTCAGCACAATGTAAGCACCTGCTGTCAGGATCACCGTACAAACCAGTGCAATGACCAGGGAAGATGCCACCGTTTTTCGGATTTTGATACTGTCAGCGGTTCCGCAGCTTCTGCCGACTGTGATACCCAGACCGGTAGCCATTCCCATCGCCAATGCCAGGAGGATTTCAAATACCGCACCAGCCGATCCTACAGCCGCCAGCGCCTGATCGCCCAGTGCGTGGCCGATCACGACAGTATCCACCGTATTGTAAAGCAGCTGGAAGGCATTGCAGAATAAAACGGGCAATGCAAAGCGAAGCATTGGACGAATAAAGGGACCCTTCGTGAAATCCGTAAAACGTCTTTCAGCCAAAACCCGGCTCATTTTGCACCTTCTCCTTTCAGGCACAATAGATCGCTGATGTCCGGCAGTCAATATGCCCGATCACCTGTCATTATACCGCCTTTTAAATCGGAATAATATGAAATATTGTATCGGCAAGGTTTTTTTGTTCAATATGCAGAACAGTACATTCAGTCAGCAGGGCCAAACGCACTTCCCTCTTCTGTTTCGGTTTGACTGGAAACATGTGCTTTGGTATGATCACCTCTGACGTGTAATGCAGCATGAACTTTTTGATTTCTCGTTTCATGGAGGCTTGTATGGAAAAACTGTACTTTGAGATCCCTGGCATTGCCAGGAAAGAGGATGCCATAGACTACATCCGTGAGTTTTACGAGTATCAGTCGGACATTAATGGATCCGGTGGGCTGCATCATTTTACGGATAATTATGAAAGCTGGCTCGGGAAACTGGAGCAGGATTATACCAGGGAACCAAGCGAGGAAAAAGTGCCTGCCAGGACTTTTTTCCTGGTCCGGGACACTGACAGGCGGATCGTCGGGATGATCAATATCCGTCTCTGCCTGAATGAGAGATTAAGCCGCTACGGCGGCCATATGGGATACAGCATCAGGCCGACTGAAAGAGGAAAAGGATACAATAAAATCAATCTCTATCTGGGTCTGAAAGTCTGCGATGCGCATGGAATTGACAAGGTATTTATGGACGCAGATCTGGACAATCCGGCTTCCTGGAAGACAATGGAAGCCCTTGGCGGTATAAGGATCAGGGAATACTATGATGATATTTATGCTCACTGCACAGTGGTTGACTACAATATTGATGTCAAAAAGGCTCTGAAGGAACATCCTGAATTCGAAGATATGATCCGCCTTGTTGACCCTGTTTTTTGAGACACATGACAATTGACAAATCGCAGTTTGGCGGAGGAAAAAAGGTGAACGATTATAATGAGGATTTTTGGAAGGCTTTGGATGAGTTGGTAAGCACTTCCGAAATTGTAATCGACAGACCAAAAGGGTCTGCCCATCCAAGGTTTCCGGATTTCATATACCAGGTTGACTACGGTTACCTGAAAAATACTTCCTCTATGGACGGAGCAGGAATTGACGTATGGGTCGGAAGCGGTAAGAAAACAGTTGATGCCATTATGTGCATTGTCGATTTGATGAAGCGGGACTCCGAAATCAAGATACTGATCGGCTGTACAGAAGAGGAAAAGACGGAAGTGTATAAAACGCATAATGAAACGCAGTATATGAAAGGCGTTTTGATACGCCGGTAAATCGAAGTTTGACAAACAGAAGCGGAGAAAGGAAATGAAAATACTGGTACTGATGGGAAGTCCAAGGCTTCACAGTAATACGGCGGAATTGTGTAAATATTTCATGGAAGAATTGAAAACGCACAACGCCGAATTACAGTACGTCGGTAAATGCCGGTTTATATCAACAAATAGGAGATAAAAACAGCAAAACCAATGATGAGTAAGTCAGCTAAAAGTTTGGTTCTATTCATAATTGTATCATTCTTTCTTCCTCTGATGATGGTTGCTATACAGGCCAAGATTTCAGATAATGCCATAGGTTTTGTCTTTTATGGTATTCAGGCAGCTGCTCCTTCTATCTCGGCTATTGTTGTTTTCGCAGTAAACAGGGAGTTAAGAATATCTTTCTCTCGATTATTCCGTAAAGACCATTTAGGGATGGCTATCCTTTTACCGGTGGCAATCGTCTGTGTTGTTATGGTAACAGCAAGAATACTTTCTTCTCAGATTACGGGGGAACTCAGTTCTTTTTGGGGAACAATATCTTATAGACAATGGGTTATCATACTGTGGGCTATTGTTGCAGAAGAACTTGGATGGAGAGGATACCTTGAGCCTGCGCTCAATAAACTAATCGTTAACAAACAGATTGTTCCAGGTATAGTTGGCCTGATATGGTGTTTATGGCATTACCATTACTTCATACAGAATAGCATTGAGGTTCCGGTAGCCTTATTTCTGACCGGTTGTATTATTGAAAGCTATATCTGCAGCTATCTGATGAGAATTACAAAGGATAATCTTGTGTCCGCTATGGCTTTCCACTTCATGTATAACTTAATGATTCACGCTGTGGCTATAAATCCTTCTGATAACAATGGAAGCATAATCCCATATGTGACAATGACGATATTGGAAGCTTTGGTAATGTTTATATTGATCATATGGGATACAAAAGTGAAAAAGTCATCTCGAAAAAAAGAGTTAAGATAGCTTTAAGTTTGACTGGAAACAGGAGCTTTGATATGATTATCTCTAACATGGAATGGCATATTAACTTTTGATTTTCTTAACCATGAAAGGCATAACATTTTGGAAATAAAGCTTATTGACAGTAATAACTTCACCCGGGATTCGCTGAAGGACTTTCGGCGGTATCAGGAAGTAAAAAATGTGTACCGCCTGCAGAACGGGAATCTGACACTGGTTTACAATCCTTTCACTGAGGATTGGGATGCTGTGCGTCTTATCGAAAAAGCTGAAGAGATTCTCAGCGGGCAGTATGTGACATATTGCGCTTATGAAGGAAATCGCGTGGTTGGCGAAATAATGCTGATTCCCAAGCTGAACAAAGGCCGGCTCATCATTGACAGCTTCCATGTTTCCAGGGATTACCGCCGCCGTGGAATCGGCAGAGCCTTGTTTGAAGCCGCCAGACAGGAAGCCCTGAAGAGGGGAGCTCATGCTTTGTATGCATCCTGCTGTTCTTCTGAGGAAACAATAAACTTCTACTCTGCCATGGGGTTCCGCCTCAGTTCTGACCCTATTCCTTCCCTTGCTGAGGCAGAGCCTTATGATCTGCAGATGGAATGTATGATTATCCGGGATTAGCGGGTGTTGTCTTACCCCGGTGGTATATTCCTGATATAATGTTTCTTAGAATACGGAAACAACATTATTCTTCTTTATTCATATCGATATATAGCTTCTTTGAATTACTTTTCATTACTTTCTTTAAGATGATATAGTACATGGCTTTATGATTCTTCTTTCCAATCAGGCAGGAATCTTTCATCATTGACTCTTTGCATGTTTTTTGTGTATAACCCCGATTTTTCGCGTGCGTGCGTGTAAAAGCATTATCACATCAAAAACCATTGTGAAATAAAGAAAAATGGAATGTATAGTAATAAAGCTTGGCACGTTTTACACGCACGCACGGATGAAATTGACGTATTACGCTACAGTTGTATCGCGCGCGCACCGCGGACGCAAGCGTCTCGCGCACCGCGCACGAGATGAACGATCCTTCGCTCGCCCCTTTTTGCGTAGAAGGGGCGGCTCAGGATGACATTGGAGGGCTCTTTAGGGATCATTTGTAGTCTCATGGCGCTTGGTGAAAACGAATGGCAGAACGTAATACATCGTCCCGATCACCTTTCAAAATGATTCATCAGACAAAGGAAAGAAGAGCCTTACATGTCATCCTGAGCAGGGCAAGCGGGTACGCGCAGCCCGTCCGCGAAGGATCTGTTCTGCAGCGGGTTTCATAGCGCATTTAAGGCAGAAACTACAACATTCCCCCCTTGTCAAACTTCATCTGT
>JAGAAC010000084.1 GCA_017615475.1 Clostridia bacterium | reverse complement strand
TAGCCTTCCCGGATTTCCACCGTATCTCCCGGCAGTCCGACCACCCGTTTCACGAAATTCGTGTCTCCCCGTCCCGGATACCGGCAGACCACCACGTCAAAGCGCTGCGGCCCGCCGCCCGTGGTGATGCGTACGGCCCCTTCCTTGCCTTTATCATCCCACCAGGGAAGGGACAGCCAGGTGCTCGCATAATCAAATTTACTTACAAACATAACCTCTCCGTCGGAGAGCGTTCCGTTCATGGATTTCCCGTCCACCCGGACCATTTCAAAAGCAAATGCCCGGATCGGCAGGGCGATCGCCACCGCCGCGATAATGGTCAGGATCCATTCCAGGATCTCCCGCGCGGTGGATTTCTTTTTCACAGTCTTCGTTTTCTTTTCGTTCATAACATTCTGCCAGCCTTTCAGATCATTTGGGAGAAGGCATGCGCCGCGGAGCAGACGGCAGGAAGAAAGGTGACCAGCATACCGAAGGCGGCGGCTACCGCCCAGCGGATGGCGGAATTCTTCCTCGGAAAGAGCAGGGCAGCCTGTTCAAGGACCGTGAGTTCGTTCCCGCGCAGGAAGATCTGTTTCAGGTAATCATCACGCATCATCTTTCATTCCTTTCTTCATTTTCTTCCTGATCCGGTGAAGCCGGACCCGTACCTGGCCGTCCGTAAGGTTCATTTCCCGGGCAATCTGTTTTGTGGGCTTTCCTTCCAGGGAAAATGCGGTCAGCAGTTCCCGGTCTGTTTCATCCAGTTCCGCCAGGAGATGGATCCGGTTCAGCCGTTCCCACCGGTTAATGTATTCCGCTTCAGCGGAAGGAACCGGCGGATCGGGCAGGTTTCCCGGCAGGGCAGGATACCGTTTCTTCCTTCGCAGTTCATCAATGCAGATCCGCTTGACGATCGTGTACAGATAAGCTGAAAAGGAACGATGTTCATCAATGTCCGCCCGGACGGCATAAATCCTGGAGAAAGCTTCCTGTACGGCGTCTTCGGCGGCCTGGGGATCATGCAGCAGGCTGCAGGCATAGGCCTCAGCCCCGGAACGCCAGCGCCCGATCAGCTGCTCAAGCGCCTCCGTGTCGCCTTCCTTCAGCGACACGACCAGTTCCAGATCCCCGGGCATCCGTTTCACCTGCCTTCTACCATAATTAACGAACGAAAAAGGAAAAAGTTACAGCTTATACTGCATAAAATTTCCGTTTTTTTCAAATCCAAAGTCCGTATACAACAAAACCCCCATGTCCGAAGCGGTAATCTGTACCGATCCGCAGCCGTATGCCCGTGCTTCTTCCGTCACCCGCCGGAGCAGTTCCTTCGCGATGCCCCTCCTGCGGTAAGCCGGATCGGTATACATACTGGACAAAAGGCCGATCTTTCCGGAAGGGCAGCTGAAATACGGCGGTTTTTCCACAAAGGACATGCCGCTGGTGCCGACAATCTTTTCCCCGTCCAGCGCCAGCCAGGACACAAAGGTTCCGTCCGCCAGGTGCCGGTGATAGTAATCCTTCAGCGGCGGCACCAGGTCCAGGGCTTCCGCTGTGCCTTCCTCCCGGAGCTGGGCAATCCGCATCCGGATGAAAACATCCAGGTCATTTTCCGTCAGTTTCCGGTAGGCAATCTCCATGTCCCTTTCCCTCCGTCCGGGTTTATTTCAGCAGGTCCCTCTGGTTTCCTTCCTGTCCAGGTCAAATCGGTAGACCCTGACCTGACGGCATCCTTCTTCATACATATTATGGGTTTCCGGCACCTGCGCCGTCTCCAGGTACTGCCCTCCCGCCAGCTCGCAGGTCCGCGCCGAGGCGGTATTGTCCGGATCACAGGTGATGATCACATAGCCCAGATCATGCTTCCCAGCCTGCCGGAAAAGCAGCCTGCAGGCTTTTGCCGCGTAGCGGTGGCCCCGGTATGCTTCGTCAATCCCGTAACCGATGTTCCCGCCGATGTACAACCTGTCATTGTGTCCGATCCGCAGGTCACACTGCCCGATTCTCGTCCCGTCCTTCAGGCAGATTCCGAAATAATAGGCCGGCACCCAGTCCTTTTCCGGCTGTGCTTCGCAGGTCCTTTCGAGTTTCAGCAGGATCTCGTCGTCCCGGAGATCCTCTGTATCATAAAACATGCTGCTTCCTCCCGGCATTATATCATCTTTCCGTCTTCAACGCGTACGGCAATCTGCCATTCGTCCTCATAAACGATCGTGCCGACCGCGTTCGTATAAACAATGTCATACGGACGGCCGTATTTATCCATCATCCGGACTGCCGGTTCAATCATCTTCCGCATCTCCGCGGTTGTTTCCGTCTTGAAGAACGTAATCACCTTTTCCTGGTTTTTGCAGGCTTCCGGTTCCGGAAGGTCTTCCCTGAACCATTTGTCAATGGCCCGGAAGGTTTTCTCATCCTCCGGTTCCATCACGCCGTCCATAATCAGCCGCCAGCACATGCCGAAGATTCCCTTGGGATACTTTGTGATCCAGGAGTCTTCCCTGCCCTGGATCCGCATATACCTGCACTCCATCAGCGTTCCTCCCCTCCTGTCTCTTCCTTTACCGCAGCCAGCTCGCACAGCCTGCCCCGCAGGACATAGCCGATCTTCCGGTAGCATTCGTTGGAGGCTTCGTAGCCGGCGTCGGTATAGAGCATGACCCGGTATCCCTTTTCCTTCAGCCGCCCGGTCACCCGGTAAACCAGGTTCTGCGCGTAATGCTTCCGGCGGTATTCCGACACCGTAAACACCGGTCCGACGGTTGCCGTATCTCCGTTCTGCTTGTAACCGCAGCAGGCCACGGTCTTCCCGTCACCGTTCTTCCAGAAAAAGAACTCATTGTCGTTGATGCCGCTCCGTGCCCGCTCCAGGCAGTGTTCCCTGGTCACATCCGTTTCCCCGATATCCGGATAAAACAGCGCGTACATATCAGCAGCCTCTTCCAGATCCTCCGGAGTACATTTGTACATTTCCCCGTCCGCCGTCTTTTCCGGGGCGGCGGGTTCCGGGCAGTCGTAGGCATACATCCGCATCAGGTATCCGGCCTGCAGGCCTGCCTCCCCGGCCCTTGTCAGGAAATACTCGGCCAGTTCCTCCTTCATGTTGTACCGGTAGCCCTCCGCCATTGGACGGCAGCTTTCCGCCAGCTGCCACGCGGCTTCCTTCTCCGCCTCTGTCAGGCCATCCGGTGTCCAGATCCAGACCGGATACGGTTCTTCCGAATGACACAGGATCAGCTTTTCATGGTCGGAACGGATAACGTCACACGGCCCCTTCAGGATCCTGTCCAGCACCTGGAAGGTGCAGTCATCCTGTTTCATCAGTTCAAAATCCCGTTCGTTCACAAATGAATCCATTTTGTTGTCCTTTCCCGGCGCCCATCGTGCCGGTTTATTTTTCTGTATTCCCGAATCCGTTGAACCACGCCCGTTCCTCAAAGGGCTTTTTCTTCGGCGTCCCGGGTTCGGACAGGGCCTTGCCCACCGGAAGGATACAGACCAGTTCGTAATCCTCCGGCACATTCAGGATACGCGCGATCTCGTCGCAGATTCTGTCTGTATCGGTGATATGCCCTTCATACCAGCAGCTCTGGTATCCCAGCGCCGTAACCGCCAGCAGCATATTCTCAATGGCCGCCGCGTAATCCTGGGTTGCGAAGCACCGGTCCCTGTAGGCGTTGATCCTTTGGGAAAGGACACAGATCATGGCAGGTGCCGTCTCGCAGACCGGCGGATCAATGGCCGCGTTGATCTGCTTCAGGATTTCCGGATCGTCCACCGCCACCAGGCTGGTGGTCTGTTTGTTGCATCCGGAAGGCGCCGCCAGTCCAGCTTCCAGAATGGTCCTCAGGTCTTCCCGCGGAACCCTGTCCGGTTTGTATTTGCCGCGGTAGCTGCGGCGGCTCATGATCAGCTTCGTCAGATCCCGGCCTTTTTTCAGGGACATCACATAGATCTGGCAGGGATTATGCTTTCCCCAGATTTCCGGGATAACCTCCAGCTCCTGAAACCCGAGGCTTCGATAAAATAGATTCGTACGGTCATATTCCTCATAATGGCCCGTCTCCACGGTTTTCACCTGCAGATAATCATAGCCTGCCGCCGCGGCGCATTCCTTTGCCGCCTCAAAAAGTGCCTTCCCGGTTCCGTGCCGGTGGAATTCTTTTCTCACACCCATCACTGCCAGTTCAACGGTGGGTTTTCCCGTTTCCTTCAGGCACAGGAAACCGGTTTCTTCTCCGTTCTCTTCCGCCGCGAAAAAGATCTGGCCGCTGCTTTCCCGGATGTACTCTTCCCGGTATTCAGGAACTTCGAACCATTCCGTCAGCGCCTCCAGTATTTCCCGGGCAATTCTCGTTTTTTCCGACGGTTCCGCGACCCGGCGGACGACAGGATTATACATATTCATCAGACTCCTCCGTTATGTTGTTTTTTGCTTCCGCGCGTTTTCAGGTATGAAAAAAGCCGCTTATCCGTCAGGAATAAGCGGCCGTTTGTTCTTTACAAATCCGGACTACTCTTCTCTGACAGATAAATGATGGTATGCGGAATGAGCGCTGGCATGCTTCCCAGCGTGAGAGGAAAAACGGGAATTCGTGGATGTGTTTCCGTTCAGATGCATGATATAACGCTCCTTCCTTTCAAATGTTGGGATGACTATACTACGTCATCTCAAAGCCTGTCAAGCTGTATTTTCATTTCTTTCCGCCGGGTGTA
>JAGAAC010000083.1 GCA_017615475.1 Clostridia bacterium | reverse complement strand
TTTCATAAACCTTCTGAGAGGGAATCTCCCCGCTGATGATTTTGCAAAAGAGACAGTTTTCCATAACGTTCATCATCCTTTTCTTTCAGATTCATGTATAAGCTCTCCGCGCATAACGCTGGAACCGGCACTCACAAGCCTGACACGTACGGGAACACCGGACAGGCAGTTTCCGTTTTCCAGGCGCACACGGATATACTCAGGCGTATATCCCTCCCAGCAGCCGTTCACGATCTCCTCCGGCAGAAGGTCTGTTTCCTGGCCGATCCAGGAGGACAGATACCTGTTCGCCACCTGTTCCCCCAGGGCGATCAGCTCCCGGGCACGCCGTTCCTTTTCGGCGGATGAAAGCTGACCGGGCATTTCCGCGGCGGGCGTCATGGGACGGGGAGAATAGGGGAAAACATGAATCCGCGCGAAACCGATCCTTTCGATGAAGGCTTTGGTTTCAGCAAACTCCTCTTCCGTTTCGCCGGGAAAACCGGTCAGAATATCGGTGGTAAAAGCGGCCTGCGGTAACTCCCTGCGGAGATTCTCCACACCGCGCAGGTACATGGAAGTATTGTAGCGGCGGCGCATACGGGCAAGGACCGTATCACTGCCGGACTGGAGAGCCAGGTGGAACTGGGGGCAGATTTTATCGGCCTTTTTCAGGGCAGATGCGAATTCCGGCGTGGCAACCACAGGCTCCAGGGAACCGAGACGGACGCGCAGGATGCCCTCTGTTTCCTGAATCGCATTAATCACATCCAGCAGGGAAAGAACCGGATTCAGATCCCGTCCGTAGGAGCAGAGATGAATGCCGGTCAGTACGATTTCCCGGTATCCGGCTTCAGAGAGGCGAAGAACCTCTTTCCGGATATCATCCAGGGGCCTGGAACGGATGGGACCGCGCACAGAAGGAATGATGCAGTAGGAGCAGTGATTGTCACAGCCTTCCTGGATCTTCAGCACGGCACGGGTGTGTTCCAGCTGTTCGGTAATGGAAAGACATTCAAAAGGCTGACCGGACTGCAGGGGACCAACGGCGCAGAGAGGCTTGCCGGATTCGATCACCTGATGATAAAGCGCAACGACTTCATTCCGCCGCTGGGTACCCAGAACCAGGTCGGCACCGAGGGCAAGGAGATCCTCCCCGCGCTGCTGGGCCATGCAGCCGCAGACGATGAGACCGGCGGAAGAATGTTCCCGGCGGATCCGGCGCATCAGCTGAAGAGATTTTTTATCCCCCGTTCCGGTGACCGTGCAGGTGTTTACCAGGTAAACATCTGCTTCCTGATCCATGGGGATGATTTCAAATCCGTCCCTGCGGAACAGTTCCAGCATGGCCTGGGTATCATACTGATTGACTTTACAGCCCAGGGTATGAGCAGCGATTGTTTTCATGGTTATTCCATTTCTCCGTAAAGCGCCATTAAAGACGCGACTGCGGCCAGGCCGGCCGTTTCCGTGCGCAGGATCCTTTTGCCCAGGGTAACCGGGATAAACCCGGCCTGCCGGAGCAATGCGATTTCATCCCGGTCGATTCCGCCTTCCGGTCCGATCAGGATCCCGAGGGAGGCGGGAGCGGGGTGAGACCTGCTGAATGCCAGGGGACCGGTTCCTTCGCTTTCCTCCCAGGGAACAATATTGAGCCCGGGCAGGAAAGAAAGGGAAGGAAGACGGGAGAGGGAACAGGGTTCGGTGATTTCCGGAATGATACAGCGTCCGCACTGTTTTCCGGCTTCCCTGGCGATTTTGCGCCAGCGTTCCAGTTTATGGGATGCATCCTTCGGGTTCAGTTTCACAACACAGCGGTTCATGATGACCGGAACGATCCGGCTGACACCGAGTTCCACAGCTTTCTGGACGATGAAATCCATTTTATCGGACTTCGGCAGTCCCTGGAACAGGGTGATGGAAAGGGAGGCTTCTGTGGAAGGAAGCAGGGAAAGCGGCTTTACACAGACGCCGTCACGGCCGGCGGAAATGATCTCTGCCTCATAACGCTGTCCGTCCCTGAAAACCTCCACGGTCTGGCCTTCTTTCAGGCGAAGGACGGAAAGGGCGTGGCGCGCGTCTTCGTCAGAAAGATATACCAGATCTTCGGAAGAACGGGCCGGATCCGCGTAAAACCTGTGCATAATCAGTTCCTCCTGGAAAGGAATGCGGTCCATTCGCCTTTGGTTTCCCTGCGAAGGATCTCATAACCGGCGCCGGTCAGTGCTTCAGCCACCTCATCAGCCCGGACGGAGACAATACCGCTGCAGAGGAACAGTCCGCCGGGACGGATATGTTCCTTCAGCGGAGCGGCAAAGGAAATAATGACGTCTGAGATGATATTTGCCACGCAGATATCACAGACATCGTCTACCCGGTCAAGCAGATTGCCCTGCTGAACGGAAACGATATTGTCCACATGATTGTGACGGACATTTTCGTCTGCCACCTTTACAGCGTCCGGGTCGATATCCACGGCCAGTACATGCCCCGCGCCCAGAAGCGCGGCACCAATGGCAAGAATGCCGCTGCCGGTACCCACGTCAATAATCTCTTCTCCGCCGCGGATGATTTCCTCCAGCAGAGAAAGGCACATTCCGGTGGTTTCATGCGTGCCGCTGCCGAAAGCCATTCCGGGATCAATCTCGATCACCAGGTCGCCGGGACGGGGCTCGCAGGGCTCCCAGGTGGGCTTGATCAGCAGATGCCTGCCGGCATAGAAGGGTTTGTAATACTTTTTCCAGGTATCCTTCCAGCTTTCGTCATTGACTGAAACAGTATCCAGCTGAAGCGAACCGGCATCCTCACAGGAGAAGGAAAGAGCGGCCAGGCTGTTCCTGATTTTTTCAATGCGGGCGGGAAGCCCGGCGTTGTTTTCAAACCAGGCATGAACAAGGACATCCTCCGGCATGGTGTCCAGCAGTTTCGGATCAATGATTTCCCAGATGCCATGGGGCTTGGAAGGATCCGGAATATCCGCTTTGTCCTCGATCATTGTGCCGGAAGCGCCGGATTCCATCAGGATATCAGAAACCGGTTCTGAACCGGCGGTTGTGGTATGAACAATCAGTTCAATCCATTCCATGATTCATTCTCTCCTTCAGATCATCAGGGAGTTGCATTATAGCTTTCGATACCGCGCAGGAGCTCATATTCATGGATATCCCTGCGGGTGGTGTACAGATAACGGGAAATGACGCTTCCGGTTCTGTAATACAGGCAGAGGAAAGGGCAGTCCTCCGCAAAAAGGGACTGGATTTCCATGGCCTTCTGCCGGAAAGCCTCCTGGTTTGTCTGGGAACGGTACTGTTCACAGAGCTCCGTCATCCGGCTGCTCTTATAGCGGTTGTAATTGCCTGTATTTCCCCGCATGAGAAGAAAACCGGGATCGGGACAGACGTCCATGGAAAAGGCCACCAGCGCCAGATCAAAGGAACCGGCACGAAGCTTTTCCTTCATGTTGGCCATGGTCATGGCTTCGACCTTGCATTCAATTCCCACCTGGGCAAGCTGGTCGGCTATCATGTTGGCGGTTTCCAGACGCACATCGTTATCCGGTTCCTCATAGACATAAAACCGAAGGTGCAGGTTCTGCTGCTTTCCCTCGCTGTCCAGCCGGTCCAGGATATGGTTTTCGTCATAATCCTCCCAGCCGTCCTCTGCCAGAAGGCGTTTCGCTTCATCAATATTCTGCGAAAAGATTGGATCCAGGCTGTCGTTGTACAGCCATGTGCCGGGATAGAAGGGTGTATTGGTCTGGACCGCCAGGCCGGAATAGATGCTGTTGATAATCTTCTGCCTGTCGATCACATACCGGATCGCCCTGCGGGCGTTCAGCGTGAGCTCAGAAGCGGAATTGTTCATAAAAAGACATTCCAGCTGGCCCGTCCTGTAAGACATACTGATGGTCTTGGCACCGGTTTTATACTGCGCTCCGGCAGTGGAACGAGTGAAGATGGTATCATCATGGCCGTATTCATAGGCTTCAATCACCTGGTTGGGCGTTTCGTAAAGGGAGACCATGATATCCCGGATTGCAGGTTTACCCTTCCACCAGTTCTCATTGGCGATCAGGGAAAGGGTTTTGCCGGGCTGGAAATCAGCGATGACATAAGGGCCGCTTCCGATGGGGTTGTCAGATGAAACCTGGGTGGAAGGGACGATGGGAAAGGTCATTTCATAGAGAAGGCCGTAATACGGACGCTTGGTTTTTACCACAACCGTACGTTCATCTTTGGCGGATACGCTTTTGACGAAATAAGCCAGGTTGCTGTAAAACCCGTGATCCGTAATGTTTTCATCGGCGGCTTTGTCAAGGATAAAAGCGGCGGACGCAGCCACGTCGTAAGCCGTGACAGGTGTGCCGTCGGAAAAACGGATGTCAGGTCGCAGCGTAAAGGTCCAGACCTTTCCGTTGCTGCTTTCCTCCCAGCTTTCAGCCAGATATCCCTGGGGAGTATAGTTATCATCTATGATGATCAGGCTTTCATAAACCTCATTATAAATAGAGATGATATCCCTTTCAAGAGGCTCGAAAGGCCGGATATTGATGGTTTTCGTGCTCAGAATGCCGACATTAAGGGATGAACCAATGCTTTCCGCGAAAACGGTATTATGGGGCAGAAGGAGCAGAACCGGAAGAATCAGAAGAATTATCCTGTGTAAAATACTTCGCTTTGTATATGCCATAATCTCTTATCACCTTCCCTGCGTATAGTTTGGTGGGGCCCTCCGGAAGGGAGGCATAGTTCAGGGTTTTGCCGTCTGAACTGTAAAGCGGGTTTGCCAGCCAACCGTTGATTTCCCCCTGACCCGCATGGTACGCGCAGACGACACAGAGCGGATCATTGTTAAATAAGGAACCGAGATAGTTCAGGTACCAGCAGCCGAAACGGATGTTGGTTGCGGGATCCTTCAGAAGTTCAAAGGAATAGTTATCCACGCGCAGTTTATGTGCTATCCATTCCGCCGTATCCGGCATGAGCTGCATCAGGCCCCGGGCGCCGACACCGGATTCAACCTCCGGGCGGTAGGAGCTTTCATTCATGATTACAGCAGCAATCAGCGGCGGAGACAGATTGAATTCGGAAGCGGATTTTTTGATGTAATTCGTATAATTAATCGGATATTTCCGGTCAATTGCCTGCTGTTCCTCAATATGGGTTTTATACTGGCGGTCCAGATACGCGTTCATCAGCAGCTGGGACGTCAGGGAAAGGATCAGGACAGCAGCGAGGGCAATCAGGGAAACGGAGATCCACCGGGGCAGATTCCAGGAAGCTTTTCGCGCGGCGGGTTTACGCCTGAAGGAGTCTGGACGTTCCACACCGACGGACAGATCCGGAACAGACATCCGGGAGGGAACCGGAGCGGGACGGCTGACAGAGGCCGGAACCTCGTCCGCATAATCAGCGGGAGCCCTGCGGCGCCTGGCAGATGAACGGGTACGGCTCAGTTCCGTTTCCAGAAGACCGGAAACACGGCTGAGGGTATCCTCCACAGAACCGGAGTTATCAATGACAACAGGGGAAAGATCCGCTTTCTGATCGGAAGACATGACGGCACGCATACGGGAGAGCGCTTCCTCCCGGGAGAAACCGTCCCGTTTCATCAGGCGCTGAAGCTGCATATCCTCCGGAAGCCAGACACACCATACGGTATCGCAGAAGCGGTCATAGCCTTTTTCATACAGAAGGGGCATATCGAGGAAACACAGAGGCGAACCGGATACCCTTGCTTCTTCAATTCTGTCCATAATAGAACGATGAAGGAAAGGCGCCATGACCTGATCCAGGCGTTCCCGGGCGGCAGGATCAGAAAAAACGAGGGATCCCATGAGACGACGGTTCAGGGAACCATCCGGGGAAATGAATCTGTCACCGAAGGCGGAACGGATGGATTCCACGGCGGGACCGCGGGAGGATGTCAGTTCCCGGGCGATGACATCACCGTCAATAACAGGAAAGCCCTGACGGATCAGCTCACGGCTGACGGTTGTTTTCCCGCAGGCAATGCTGCCGGTGATTCCAATGATGCGCATCCGGGACAGTTCCTCCTGAAGATGAATTGAAAACCGGCACGGCAATGCAGAAACATGCCGTGCCGGTTGATGAATCGGTTCAGATTCTGGTGGAAAGGAGCTTTTTCTTGAGCTCAGCTTCCATGGTGTAAAGTGTCTTTTCGGCTTCGATCCGTTTTGCGTGGCCCTGAGACTGGATCTCCATCACATCGTTGATGGTGTCGATCAGGTCCTGATTGGTCTGGATCAGGGTCTCGATATCGATGATGCCGCGCTCCGCTTCCTTGGCGGTCTGGATGGTGCCGATCTTGAGCGCCTGGGCGTTCTGCTTGAGGAGCTCATTGGTCATATCCGTAACAGCGGTCTGGGCTTTGAGCGCTTCCTGGGAGTGATGCATACCGAGGGCGAGGACCATCTGGCTCTTCCAGAGGGGCAGGGTGTTGGACAGCGTGGACTGGATACGCTCCACCAGGAGGCTGTCGTTGTTCTGCAGAAGACGGATCTGCGGAGCCATCTGGATGGCGACCTGGCGTGTGAGCTTCAGGTCGTAAAGCTTTTTCTCGAAGCGGTCGCACTGGGCGGCAAGGTCATTGGCCTTCTGGGCGTCCATGGCATCTCCGCTGGCCGCAGCCTTATCCATAAGCTCTTTGAGTTCATTTTCACGGATCTGCTTCAGCTTTTTGTCACCCGCGATGATATACAGGGTCAGCTGATGGAAATAATCGCTGTTCTGGTCATACAGGCGGTCAAACATGGCTACATCCTTCAGCAGCTGGGCCTGATAGCCTTCCAGGGAGGAAGCGATATTTTCCACATTCACGGAAACTTTATTGTACCGGGCCTGCATACGGGTGATCTTATCCTCCGCTTTGCTGAACAGACGGCCGAGACCTTTGGGCTCTTCCGTGTCCTTTTTGAAGCCTTTCAGCTCGGCAACCAGGTTTACCAGCATATTGCCGACAGCACCGGTTTCCTGGGTTTTCACAGCGTCCAGGGCCGTCTGGGAGAAATCGGCGATCCGCTTCTGGGCATCCGCGCCAAAGAGAAGAACATGATCGGGATTGGTAACATCCACCTTGCTGATGAAATCTTCAATGGCTTTTTTTTCGGCTTCAGTCAGCTGGCTTTCATCCAGGCCGGGAGCCTGTTCCTCGACGGCGACAGTCTGCTGGATGCTTTCAGCAGGGGCTTCAGCCACTTCAGGAACGGGCGCGCTGGGTGCCAGGGAAAGCTGAGGCATGGGATTGGATTCGGACATGGTTTTCTCCTCCTTCAATAATCTGGCAGTGAATGTTATTCTGACTGTACTGCATTTCCGGTGACGGAAGGAATGTCAGAAGATTCAGATTCGACAGGGAAATTCATCACAGGGGCGGATGAATAACGCATCTGCGCTTCGGCAGCGGTACGCGCCGATTCGACGATTTCGTTTTCCGTGAAGCCGTCCCGTTTGAGCATCTGTTCCAGAACGTCGATATCCGTGGAAATATCGAGCATATTATCCCGATGAAGGTTATCGATCTGCTTCTGGCAGGCGGTCAGGATGAGGTTCATGCCGTGGACTGTTGTCTCACGGGCTTCCTTCATCTCGCCGTAGGAGACGCCCCGCTGCTGCATGGTGCGGTAATTGGCCAGCATTTTCAGCGTGGTGGGCAGGTAATAGTTCATGAACTTACGAACCTGAGGCGCTTTGGAAGGCGCTTCGGACACGGTACGGAAAATCTGCTCGCACCGGAGGCTCAGGTTATTCATCTGTTCTGTCAGTTCCTGATCGGGAATGGCGGCGTTTTCCCGGCGGATGGTATCCAGCATCTGAATACCGGTGGTAATCACCTGATCGGCAACTTTATCACCGGTCAGGGGGATTTTACTGGCTTCCGCGCGCTTTCTGATTTCCGCTTCGGCAGCAAGACGCTTTTTATTCTCCTCCGCCTGGCGGCGGGCGGCTTCATCCTCACGGATCTGGCGTTCACGGTCCCGGCGGTTATGGGTGGTGGTATCAAGGCCGCTGCCCATGATGCTGGTGATTTTACCGATACCGAGGCCGAGCAGAACGCCGGCGAGAATCCCGCCAAAGGAAAACCCGCTGAGTGAAGACAGAATGAGCAGTGTAATGATAAATCCGGCCCCGCCGGATTTCTTATTGCTGTTAGGGTTCTTCTTGCTCACGTTTCCGACTCCTTGCTTATATATCAAAAGATATTATAGCACATGAAAAATGTAAAAGAAAGAAAAAACGGATTAAAATATACTAAGAATTCGTCCCTTCAGGATCGTCCGGAACAGGCGCCGGATCTTTCTGCCAAAGGTCATAATGGTCCTGCTGCAGGGCGTGGAGGAAGCGCTCATTCGCGTCCGGATAAAGCTGCCTGAGGCGGCGCATGAGATCTTTCATTTCCTCCCTGCGGGTGTTGCCGTCGGCCGGGCAGGGGGATTTGACAACGGGCAGATCCAGCACTTTCGCCATGTGCTTCACATGGCTTTCAGGAAGGTAGATGAGAGGTCTTATGACAGTGATACCGGTCCGGCTCATGGTTGTTTTCGGGTGAAAGGTATGGAAACGGCCTTCATAGAACAGGGACATCAGAAGGGTTTCAACGGCATCCTCCCTGTGATGGCCCAGGGCCAGTTTATTGAATCCGTTTTCCACACAGGTATTGGCCAGGACAGCCCTGCGCATTTTGGCGCAGAGGGCGCAGGGATTCTTTTCCTGCCGGTACTCAAAAATGATTTTGCCTATTTCCGTATCTTTTACAATAAACGGGATTTCGAGTTGATCACAGAGACTGCGTACCTCTGAAAGGTCAAAGGGTTCAAGCCCCAGAGTGACGGTAACGGCGGTGACGGAAAAATCCTTATGCGAAAAACGCCGGTAAAGGCTCATGGCATGAAGCAGGAGCAGGGAATCCTTTCCTCCGGAAACGCCGACAGCAATCCTGTCGCCGGGCTCAATGAGCCCGAAATCCTGATCTGCCCTTCTCAGGCATCCAAGTGTTTTTTTCATACGTTTGCTCCGTGTCAGTCCTCAAGAATCCTTATACTGTCATGCTGGGTATGGCAGAGAAAAATGGTCTTATACAGGGGGGACAGCTTTCCAAGCGCCTTCCGGGCCTCCCGCTCGGAACGAAAGACACCGAAAACAGCGCTGCCGCTGCCGGTCATCAGGGCGGTCTGGGCACCTTCTTCCTTCAGCGAGACGCAGCAGCGTGAAATCTCCGGACGAAGGGTTTCGGAAACCGGCTGAAGCACATTGCCGATACTCCGGCACAGCAGGTCCAGGTTTCCGGTTTCCAGCGCACGCAGGGCTTCCGGCGTATCCGGATGGCCGCAGGAATCCTGATGCCAAAGGCTGAAGACCCGGGCAGTGCTGAGCCCCGGGCAGGGCTGAATGACAATAAGCCAGTAATTATACTGATATTCGCAGCTCTGCAGGGCTTCACCGATTCCTGTGGTGCGGGTCAGGCCGCCGCGCAGGCAGAAGGGGACATCCGCACCCAGGGAAAGGCCGAGTTTTTCCAGTTCCTCATTGGAAAGCCCTGTTTTCCATAAACGGTTGAGGCCGGTCAGGACACCGGCGGCGTCCGCACTGCCGCCGCCCATGCCGGCACCGACAGGGATCCGCTTATGGACATGGATCCGCACGCCGCCGGGATAACCGGCTGCGTTTTTCAGCGCGAGGGCAGCCCGGTAGGCGAGATTGGATTCATCCGCCCTGGAGGGCGGCCAGCCGCCTGTGGAGATGGACAAATCCGGAGCCGGATCAAGGGTAATCTCATCCGCGAGGGAAACGGGCTGCATCAGCATATCCATAAAATGATAGCCGTCCTCACGCACCCCGGTGATATCCAGCGACCAGTTGATCTTCGCATACGCTTCGAGAAACATCTTTTCCTCCGTATAATCGTTAACATGGCAGGCCCGGAAGCGTATCCGGCTGAAACCGGAAAACCCAGGTCAATTCCTCCGGCTTGCCAAGCACAGGAATAGGATGTACACTTACTGTATCACCAGAAAGGAGACATGGCAAGGTGGAGCAAAATACTCCTGTATTTATCAACCTGCTGGCAATCGCGAGATACGAACAGATGCCGGATTATCCGATTCAGTTTATGACGGTCGGAAACCTTTCCTATACAAATAAAGATGAAGCAAGGCTGGAATATGCCGAATCCCAGCAGGATGAGGAGACGGGAGAAATCCTGACCTCCGATATCTCCCTGAGCCTGCGGAACGGGAAAATCACCATGGAACGGAAGGGCGATTTTTCCAATACCATGGTGTTTGCCAAAGGGCAGCGCTTTGAAGGCGTATACCACACCCCCTACGGCGAAATGGACATGGCCGTGTTTACCAAAGAAGCAGCCTGCAAGTTCGGAAAGACGGAAGGGAACATCCACCTGAAATACCAGCTGAATATACAGGGAAATTATACGTCCACCAATGAACTGCACCTGGAATACAAAGCAGGAAAGCATAATGCAGAGGCGGAGAAAGGACAGTAACGCATGAAAATAACAGTAGCCGGCGCGGGCACCTGGGGAACGGCACTGGGCAGGGTACTTGCGCTGAACGGCCATGAAGTATGCATCTGGAGCCGTTTCCCGCAGGAAGCGGAAAGCCTTTCCGCTGAAAGAAAGCATCCGAACCTTCCGGGATGCGTGATTCCCGACAGCATCGTGTTTACCTCTGATATTTCGGCAGCCGCTGCCGGAGCCGAATACATCCTGATGGCCGTACCCTCCGTTTATACCCGGGAAACAGCCGCTGATTTCGCTCCATGCACAGAAGAAAATGCCATTTTCATCAGCGCGGCAAAAGGAATTGAAAAAGACACGCTGATGACGCTTACGGAAGTCATCAGTGATGAACTGCAGAAAGCAGGAAAGAAGAACATCGTGACTGCCATCAGCGGACCGACCCACGCGGAAGAAGTAGCCAGGGACCTGCCGACGCTGATTGTGTGCGCCTGCGAGGACCTGGAAGCCGCAAAGAAAGTACAGCAGCTTTTTGACGGAACCTGCATCCGGCCGTATGTGAATCCTGACATCAAAGGGGTTCAGATCTGCGGCGCACTGAAGAATGTGGAAGCCATCGCTGTGGGCATTGCCCGCGGCCTTGGCTACGGTGACAATACCTGCGCAGCCATGATCACCAGGGGAATGGAAGAAATCCGGAGGCTCGGCCTGGCAATGGGATGCCGGGAGAAAACCTTCTTCGGCCTGGCAGGAATCGGCGACCTGATCGTGACTGCCACCAGCCTGCATTCCCGGAATAACCGGGCAGGCTACCTGATCGGACAGGGACGAACCGCAGAGGAAGCCGCCAGGGAAGTCGGCATGGTGGTGGAAGGAATGAACGCGCTGCCGGCAGCTGTTTCCCTGTGCGAGCAGTTCGGAATGGACATGCCGATTATCAACGCGGTCCGTTCCGTCATCAACGAAAACGCAAAACCGGCTGACGTTGTCAGGGAACTGATGAACCGAAGCCTGAAAATGGAATAAAAGCAGACAGGAAAAACACCTATGCATAAACTGATCAATGACGGATGGTCTTTTGCAAAGCTTCCCTGCGGAAGCACACGGAAGGATGCTGAACAGGCTGCCTGGAAGCCGGTGGACCTGCCTCATGACTGGCTGATCGGACAGAAGGATCTTTATGAATCCGCTGATGCCTGGTACCGCCGGATCATTGAACTGCCGGACAATCACGATCCCATTGTGATTGTCCGTTTTGACGGCGTCTATATGGACTGTGATGTCCTGCTGAACGGCGAGACAGTCTGCACGCATGCATACGGATATACTGCCTTTGACGCGGATCTGACCGGGACAACAAGGCCCGGCAGGAACCTGCTGGAGGTCCATATCCGGCACAGGAGCCCGAATACCAGATGGTATTCGGGCAGCGGTATATACAGGGATGTTTTCCTGGATATCCTGCCGGAAAACCATCTGGTTCCGGACAGCCTGTACCTGGTCCAGAAAGAAGGGAACCCCTGGGGGATGCAGGTTACAGCCGAAACAGCAGGCAGTGACGGCGTTCCGTACACCTGCACACTGACAGACAGGGACGGGAACACAGCAGCGGAATCATCCGGCACAGGCAGCGGCCGCCGGATCAGCTGCACGCTTTCGGTGAACAACGCTCATCTGTGGTCACCGGAAGATCCATATCTTTATACACTGACCATCCGATACGGAACGCAGTGCATGACAAAAAGAACCGGACTCCGGTCTGTTTCCGCATCCGCGGACCAAGGGCTCTGCCTGAACGGACAGCCAATAAAGCTGAAGGGCGTCTGCCTGCATCATGACCTGGGTGCGCTTGGCGCTGCCTTTCACAGGAAAGCTGCAAAAAGACAGCTTGCCCTGATGAAGGAAATGGGGGCAAACGCCGTCAGGACGAGTCATAATCCGCCGGCGGAAGATTTCCTTGACCTGTGCGATGAAATGGGGATCCTTGTGACAGACGAGGCCTTCGATATGTGGGAAAGGCCGAAAACCGAATACGACTATGCACGTTTTTTCCCGGAATGGCATGAAAGGGATGTCTCTTCCTGGATCAGGAGGGACAGGTGCCATCCC
>JAGAAC010000082.1 GCA_017615475.1 Clostridia bacterium | reverse complement strand
GCATAGTTTTCCCCGCTCAGTTTCCGGAGCAGTTTTGTCACGTTTTTGTCCGTCGGGAACAGCGCCTCCGGCAGGAAGATCTTCATCATCGCTGCCATGGAATTCTTCTTTCCGCCCACCGGTACGGTACCGGAAATGCTGATGGTTTTCAGCACCCGTTCCGGCCGCATCAGCGTGTAAATCTGCACCAGGTATCCGCCCATGGAAACACCCGCGAAGAAGGCCTTTTCAATTCCCAGCGCGTCCAGCACGCCGTCAATCCAGCGGACATCGTCAAATTCCTTGTTGTAGTTTCCGTTGGGCACGCTCTTTCCCGGGCCGCCCATGGTGTCGATGGCGTAAAGGTGGAAGTGTTTCCCCAGTTCCGGTGCGTTATAGATCCACATCAGCGCCGAGTCGTCGCCCACTCCGTGGAAAAGCACCAGTGCCGGACCATCCTCAACCCCGCATTCTATGACGTGGGCGGCTCCATATTCCGTCTCCACGTCTCTTTCCTTTGTCTCAATCTGCCAGGAAGACAGGATCCGGTCATAGGTTTCCAGGATGGCCTGTCCGCTCTTTTCACTTCTGTACTTTTTCATATCCTCTGCTCCTTAGTCTGAAAATACCCTGTGATAGAACGCCGTCAGGTTCCGGGCCATCCTGTCCGTATCCCCGGTGAAATAGCCCAGCATGATGATTCCGTGATACTCTCCGGCCAGCCGCTCCGCGTCGGTTTCCCGTATCTCCCCCCGGGCGGCCAGCAGTTCAAACACCTTGGCCTCATGCGCGATCGGATCTGTGAACATCATCTTCTGCCAGGCTTCCTCCGCAGCGGGTTCATGGAACCGCTCACTCTCCAGCATCCGCAGCAGGGGATCGATCTGCTCGTGCCGGAGGTAAGCCGTCACGTACATGACCCCCGCGCGCACAAAGGGTTCGCATTCCACTTTTTCCGTGCCGCTCAGGATCCGGAAAAAGGAATCCCGGGCTTTCGCGGTCAGTTCATTGGCCAGTTCAATCATGTCCCTGACCAGGGCCTGTTTGCTCTCGTAATAGTGGTAGATCGTACTGACACTGATGCCGACGGATTCCGCCAGATCCCGCATGGAGACGGCAGCAAACCCCTTTTCGGAAAACAGCTTCAGTGCTTCCCGGATAATCAGTTCCTTTTTGTTTTCTTTCGGCATGGTGTCCTCCTGCAGTTTTTTAATCGAACGTTCGTTCGATATCATATCCTTTTTCCCGCGCTCCGTCAATAGGCTCCTTCTCAGAAAAACAAAAAATCCCGGAATGATTCTTCATTCCGGGTTTGGAATCCCTTGTTACAGATCCAGTTTCAGGGTCACCGCGTCAAAAAGCTTTCCGTTCACATCACGGAAGTCTTTCTTCCGGTATGCCTCTGTAAAACCAAGCTTTTCAGCCACCCGGAGCATCCGGGTGTTTCCCGACCAGGTCTGGGTATAAACGGAAGCGGAGCCATGCTCCTTCAGGTAAAGGATAAACTGCCTCAGGGCCTCTGTGCCGGCGCCCCGGTTATAGACGCTTTCTTCGGGAAGATCAATTCCCACAGCGCGGATCCCTTCCGGATTCTCCACATAGTCCAGGTCGTCATACCAGCTGACCCATCCGATATGCTTTCCGTCCAGGTCAACTTCATACTTCCACCGGACCGTATCCTCCGGCAGGTTCTTTACGGATTCAAAGTATTCCGTCCAGCCTTCGCGCTCTTCTTCCTCCGTAGTTCCGTCTTTTTCCTCCCAGGGCGCGTCAAAATCCATCCAACCGGTGTCCCTGGTGAACCACCGGACATAATCCTCAATATCGCTTTCCCGCATATCCCGCAGTGTAATCATTCTTTTTCCTCCGTCGTTTTCTTATCCCGCGCACGCGATGATATTCAGCAGAATCAGCACATGCAGCAGAATGTGATACAGATCCGGCACCAGCCGCTTATCGCTCATCGGGAAAAGCCGGATGGTGTCTTTGAAACAGTCGTTGTATCCCTGCAGTTTTCTCTCGCTTGCGCCAAAGATGGTGTAATACCAGTGGCACATAAACTGCACCGCGAACCAGAGCAGCAGGATTCCCAGCAGGATCCATTTTCCCGCCGGCCGGAAGCAATGATACGCGATCAGTCCCACGCTGTACAGGCACAGTGCGCCGAACTCCGCGCTTTTCACGCCCATTCCTTCCACCAGCATGTGTTTCCCCAGCCGGTATGTAGTCACACAGCCCAGGAACCAGATCCACAGGGCCGCCTGCAGCAAAATGGTGATCGTCATCTTCTTCTCCCCCTCCCGCAGGAAACTGTTTTACCTTGTTAAAGAGACTCCTGCGCGTTGGATTCCTGTTCCGGAACCATCTGCTTCAGGCGTTGCTTCAGCCGGTTTTCCCCCGCTTCTCCCAGTGCCCTGCGGGCGGATTCCAGGTTTTCCTCCCCGATCCAGTCCCGGTAAGCCGCGGAAAGGTCCGGGCAGAGCTCCCCGATCAGGTATTCATCAAAGCAGAACACCTGGTATTCCGCCAGGTCATGGGAACCGTCTGCCATCCGGATCTCCCCGTTCATCAGCGGATCTGTGACGGAATGGGTGCATTCATGCAGGAACTGCAGGAAACACCCCGTCAGGTCCTCATCCTTTTCCGGATAGAGCAGGTACACCGTCATACCGTCCTGCTGGCAGAATGCCCGTCCGTTCTTTCTCAGGCTGTAGGAAAACAAGACCTTCGTATCCATGCCCAGGCTGTCAAAAAAGCGGCTGAACCTGTCCGTCAGCGCCCGGAACCGGCTGCATACCGTTTCCGCCCGCTGTGCTGTTTCTATATGATGCTCTTTCCACCACTGGTAGAATGTTCCGGAAACCCGGTCGCTGATTTCAATCAGCGGATCCACAAAATCCCGCATATCCTTATCGGTCAGCATCCCGCAGGCTGCAAGCATTTCCCGGAACTGTCCCGGGTTTTCCGCCGTCAGGGCCATGAAATTGATCACGGCGACCCGGTCAAAATGTTCCTGGTAGTAACTGATCAGCCGCTGCGGAATGCCCGGATAGACGCCCAGGCATCCTGCCATCTCCGCCGTGTATTCCGGATCGGACACGTCCGCGGCAAAGTCAATGGGCATATGCGCCAGCAGGTAATAGATCAGGTCTGCAAAGGGATTATATAAAAAAGCTGTCGGTTGTTTTTGTTCTGCGGTATTCATCCGTATATCCTTTCAGTTCTGTCAGGAACGCCGGCTCCGGCTTCCTGCCATTGTCTATCATACCGTTACATATTACCGTAATAAAGGGTCAAAGCGGAAAAATAGACCTCCTTTTCCCGTTACATGAAATCAAAAACCATCCTTGACTTAGAGTTTACTTCAGGGTTTAACATACATATAATGATTACAGTCTCAGTGAATCGTTCATAGTGAGAGGAGAACTGCCCTTGACTTCCATGCAGGTTCGTAAACTGACCTATGCCGCGCTGCTGCTGGCGCTGGCGGTCATGATGCCGAGAGTTGCCGGGCTCATCCCTGATATCGGCAAAACACTGAATCTGATGCATATTCCGGTACTGCTGTGCGGTTTCCTGTGCGGCTGGTCCTGGGGGCTTGCGGTCGGCTTTACCGCGCCGCTGCTCAGTTCGGCAATCAACGGGATGCCGGGCATTTTCCCCGATGCGGTTGTGATGGCCTTTGAGCTGGCAGCGTACGGTGCTGTTGCGGGCCTGCTGTATCAGCTGCTTCCCCGGAAGCTCGGAGCCGGCAGGATCTATATTGCGCTGCTGGCTGCCATGCTTGCCGGCCGTATTGTATATGGAATCGTATACCTGCTTCTGACAGGTCTGGGCCTGGTGAAAATCAACGAAGCCCTCCTGGCCTTTGTCTGGGTCAGGGCATTTGTAAAACCTTTCCCCGGGATTATTCTTCAGATCGTTCTGATCCCCATGCTGGTCTTTGCCCTGGAACGGGCCGGCCTGATTCTGAATAACAGGAGAAAAGCCAAATGAAAACACTTTATCTGGAATGTGCCATGGGAGCCGCGGGCGATATGCTCACCGCGGCGCTGCTGGAGCTCACCGGTGACCGTCAGGCTTTCCTGGATAAAATGAATGCCGTCGGCCTGCCCGGCGTCACGGTTTCCGCGGAGGAATCCGTCAAGTGCGGCATCACGGGAACCCATATCCGGGTCACCGTGGACGGCAAGGAGGAAGAAGCCGGTGACGCGCATGAGCATCACCACCATCATGATCATGAACATCCTCATGAGCATCATAGCCATGATCATCACGAAGAAGAGCATGATCATCACCACGGACATCATCACCATGCCTCCGTGGCGGATATTGAGGCGCTGATCAACGGGCTGGCGGTATCGGACCGGGTCAGGGCCGATGCAAAGGCTGTATATGCCCTGATCGCCGACGCGGAAAGCCGGGTTCACGGCCGTCCTGTCAGCGACATCCATTTTCATGAAGTCGGAACCCTGGACGCGGTGGCGGACGTGGTGGGCGTCTGCCTGCTGATGGAACAGCTTTCCCCGGATCAGGTCATCGCTTCCCCGGTGCATACAGGCAGCGGCCATGTGCACTGTGCCCACGGCATCCTGCCGGTTCCCGCCCCGGCGACCGCACTGATCCTGGAGGGCATTCCCTCCTGCGGCGGCGAAATCATGGGCGAACTCTGCACGCCCACCGGCGCGGCCCTGCTGAAACACTTTGTCTCCCGTTTCGGCAGCCGTCCTGTCATGGCCGTGGAAGCCATCGGTTACGGCATGGGCAAAAAGGATTTTGAACAGGCCAACTGCGTCCGCGCCTTCCTGGGAGAAAGCGAAGGCGAACGGGAAACCGTCACAAAACTCGAGTGCAACCTGGATGACATGACCGGGGAAGAGATCGGCTTTGCCATGGAACAGCTTTTCGCTGCCGGCGCCCGGGATGTGTACACCCAGCCCATCGGCATGAAGAAGAGCCGTCCCGGCATCCTGCTGTCGGTCATCTGCCTGACGCAGGACGCGGATAAACTGGCCGGAGCCATGATGAAGCACACCACCACGCTGGGGATCCGCCGCCAGGATATGAGCCGGTATTTCCTGCGGAGGAAGATTGAAACCGTAACAACCAAATACGGTCCTGTCCGGATCAAACACGCTTCCGGAATGGGCGTCGACCGTGCCAAGCCGGAATACGAGGATCTTGCGGCGCTGGCAAAGGAGCACAGCCTGCCGCTGAGCGTCATCCGGGAAGCGGTCCGGGAAGCTGCTCCGGATCAGGAATAATCCCGCGTAAAAAAGCCGTCGTCTTTCTGTTTCCTATTGACTTCGAGTAAACTCGAAAGCATATACTGTTCGCAGCAGATCCATTCAATCAAACAAGGAGGAAACGCATATGGCATGTTTCGTTGTCCCCGCCGTGGAAGCAATCGTTGTGACCGTTGTGAGAAAAGTGATGGAAAAGAAGGAAAAGCAGCCGGAAGAAGTGGATATCGTCCTGGACGGTGTCCCGGAAAAAACGCACAAAATGCCTTTCTCCGGCAAACTGAAGTGGCTCACCAACCTGCTTTGGGGAGGCTCCGTCCTGCTGGCCTTCGAACACGTATGGCACGGGGAAGTTGTTCCGTGGTTTCCCTTCCTCACAGCCGCTTCTGACCCGGCGGACGCCGCGGAAATGCTTCATGAAATGGCCACGGTCGGCGTGTCCATGGCTGTCCTGGTAACGCTGGTCTGGCTTGCGATGGTCGGCGTATCCTCCGTCATCGAAAAGCGGGCGCTCAAAGCCGAACCTGCCAAAGTGTAAGGAGGACAAAGATATGACGCTGCTTGTATCCGTATTCGCCGCTGTAATCAGCACTGTCCTCTGGTATAAAAACGCCCCGAAGAGTGAAATGAAGCTGGGCATTCTCTGCTGGCTTTTCTGGGGAGCCTCCCTGATGTGGCTGGTGGATGCCATCTTTGAATATGCCGAACTGAAAGCGGCTTACTTTGCGCCCGATCCCGCGGATATGCTGAACGATCTGTTCCTCGGCCTGTCCGTTGTGGCGCTGGCCCTGGTCATCTGGCTGGTTATCCTGCTGGTGAAGGATCCCAAAGGCGTTGTCAAAAATGCCCTGTTCAGGAAGAAAGCCGGCTGAATTCACAGATTCAGCAGTTAACATAAAGGAGGATCACGATATGGAATTTAAGAAACTGGTCAGCACACGCCGCAGTGTCCGGAGTTATCTGTCCGGCGCCAGCCATGAAGACCTGGAAGCCATCTGCAAAGCGGCCCAGCAGGCGCCGTCCTGGATGAACCAGCAGACTGCCCGCTGTTATGTCCTGGAAACGCCCGAAGTTCTCGAGTCCCTGCGTGACGCGGCCCTTCCGCCCTTCAACCGGGGCAGCTCGGCCAACGCCGCCCTCATCGTTACCACCTTTGTCAAAGGTATTGTCGGTTTCGGCCCGGACGGACAGCCTGTCGATGATATCGGCAACGGCTGGGGCATCTACGATCTGGGACTGCATGACGCTTATCTGATCCTCGCAGCAAAGGATCTCGGTTATGACACCCTGATCATGGGAATGCGGGATGTCAGCGTGCTCCGGGAAAAGCTCGATATTCCGGAAAACGAGGAACTTATTTCCGTCATCGCTGTCGGCAGGAGCGATACCGTTCCTCCCACACCGCCCCGCAAGCCGCTGGATGAAACCGTCAAATTCTTCTGATCCCTGTATAACAAAGCGGGTATCGTCTCAATGCGATACCCGCTTTTCTTTTGCTCTGTTTTATTCAATCCCCCGGATTCCACTGAACGGATACAGTACGGTGCGCGCGTGGCCGATAATCATGTCCCGGGGCAGCGAGCCCTGGGAGCGGCTGTCGTTGGAGTTGTTCCGGTGGTCCCCCATCACGAAGTATTCCCCCTCCGGAACCGTATAGGGACCGTAACTTCTTCCGCTTCCGCTCCGGTATTCATCCAGGATATACGGCTCGTCATATTTCTCGCCGTTCACATACAGGTAGCCTTCCCGGATTTCCACCGTATCTCCCGGCAGTCCGACCACCCGTTTCACGAAATTCGTGTCTCCCCGTCCCGGATACCGGCAGACCACCACGTCAAAGCGCTGCGGCCCGCCGCCCGTGGTGATGCGTACGGCCCCT
>JAGAAC010000081.1 GCA_017615475.1 Clostridia bacterium | reverse complement strand
TCCCTCCCGCATAATATGTCCAAGCAGTTTCAGCATATCATTTCACCATCAATATTCATTGTTAATTGTCTTAAGTCATCCGCTCCGTTGTCATTCCGACCAAGCGTTAGCGCGTGGAGCAATCTCCCACGGATTCAGAGTGAAACAACTATGTCCGCAGGCATGCCCAAATGTCATTCCGACCGAAGTGGAGGAATCCCTTGATATGATAAGTTTCGCCCATGCCAACTCCCTGATGCAAAAAGTCTCCACTATCCATAATTATGAATTATGAATTATTAATTGTTAATTCCGAAAGCAGGAATGATACTTCGTTTCATTCCTGTTTTCGGTTTGTTTCTTCCAGCAGCTTCAGCGTCTCCCCGAAGTACTCTTCCATTTCCGCGTTCGTCAGCTTCATCGCCTTCTTCAGCATCTCAGGAATCTTCTTCGGCCTCACCCGCGCGTAATACTTCGTGGCGTGGATATTCTTTTTCCAGTTCTCCATCTTCATATTCTTCCAGCGTTCAATATGCCGCGGAAGAATCGGCTTCAGCGCGCTGATGACGTCGTCAAAATGCTTCTCCACATTGTCCCAGCGGAACACGGTGGACAGCAGTTCACTCACCCGCCGCAGGAAGCGTGCCTTCATCTCCGGCACCTTGAACAGGGCGTTCAGCGGTTCATGCCGGAAACCCTGGATCTTCGCGTTCAGCGCCTTGATATAGTATTCGATCGGCGTGGGATCCAGGTTCCGCCAGCAGGCTTCCACGTCAAACAGCAGGTATTTCCATTTACCTCCCGGCACCCGGTAAACCCGCACGTTGGTAAAGTCCACGTTTCCCAGGATAATCTCAAAGGCAGCATGGGTGAACATATTGTCGATGTCCAGGCGTTCCTCCACCCAGGCCAGGTTTTCCGGCTTGTTCAGGTCCTTCTTTTTGCAGAAGTCGCACAGCTCCAGCCAGTCCTTGTTATCCCCGTTCTGCAGGAACTCGTCCGTTCCCGTACGGGCCAGGATGTCAATATTGTCAATATCCTGCTCTTCCGTCACGCCTTCATAAGCCGCCACGAAATACTTGTTGATCTTTTCCCGCAGGTTGTAGTGGCCCCAGTACCGGCCGTTGATGTAAACCTGGATCACCTCATGATCCTGGTACAGGATCCCCTGTCCCTCCGCCAGCGAGCTGGCCACGATATCCCTCAGGCGCGTGGCGGAATAGTCGCTGTTGGCAGAACGCAGCAGCAGGCTCTTATAGCTTTCATAATCCCTAGTCGGGAAAGGATTGAATTCAAACCTGTCCGATCCCCAGGCTTTCCGGGCATACAGTGCGATGCTCTTCTGGCTGTTGATCCGGGCGCTGTGCCCGGAGCAGGTCATGGTGCCTGTCTGGCTGATTTGTTTTACGCCGTTGCTGTCGAAGTATTCAATATGCACCGGATACTCGTATCCCTTGGAATAATTCGGAATACTGCCGGTTCCCTTTGTCAGCATGCCTGTCTTCTTGCTGAACAGGTATTTGTCATCCGAAATCAGGGACACAATGGCGGTCTGCGGCGCGTCGTCAATAAAGAAGGTCGCGCCGGCTGTGGAGGAAGATACCGCGTCCTCCGCAAAAGCCTTCACCCGCAGCGGCGTGGTACTCTTGATTTTCAGTCCCTCCGCCGGGAACTGCTTGCTCTTCTTTGTGGGTGTTTCGCCGTCTGTCGTGTAGCGCAGGTCGGCGCCGTTTTCACCCCGCGCCTCCACCGTGACGCTTCCCTCATAGAAGCCGGCCGCCGTCACAATTTCCGGCTCCGCCGCACGCCGCGTATAAGCCTCCGCATCATTCTTCTTCCCCCGTGTGGGGTTTTCAAAGAAGCCGTAAGCTCCTCCGCCGGAAGGCAGGCCGTAGCTGACGCATCCGTACTGTTCCGGCATCTTCAGCTTCTGGATCTCTTCCTCATCGCTGTCTGTCAGCCGCAGGGTTTCCCCGCTGGAGGAAATCTTGAAATCCGCGTAGAAGGTGTCTCCCTTTCCGGGCGTCTTGTTTTCTTCGCCCGTGCACCAGATGGTCAGGTATTCCCCTGCCTTCAGCTTTGCTCCCTCCGGAAACGTGAACTTGTACAGGTCCTTTTTGCTGTCCGTAAATCCCCAGCCCGAAAGGCTGACGGTATCCTTTCCGTTGTTGTACAGTTCCACCCAGTCCCAGGCATGGCCGCTCTCATAATACCCGTTGGACGCCATCACCTCATTGATGACCACATCCGCCCGTGCCGCGCCGGCAAAGCCCAGAACTGCCAGCAAAAAAAGACAGATGACTCCCATCACTCCCTGTTCCTTCTTCATCTGTCCTTTTCCTCCTCTGGTTTTAACAAACTATAATTGTTAATTGTGGATCGCGCGCCTTTATGTGAAATCTTATTTCACATAATAGTGCCGCGCGATCCACTTACTGAGCCCTTCCAGTCCCGGATACAGCAGCCGCTCGCTGATGTTCAGGCTGTCCAGCATGTCCCGCACCCGCCATCTCAGCTGCCGGTCGATTACATACTTCACCGTGTTCCGGGTATGCTCATTCAGGAAGCCCTCAATGTCCGTCATGCCCATCGGGATCACGGAGAAGAAGGAATACTGCATGATGATCCGGTCGTTCGTGCTGGGCGGTTCAATAATCACCATGGACCTGTCGCCCATATCCTCGTCATACTGGTACAGGCTGTCCGTGATCTTTGTCAGCATTTCCACAGAGAACAGCGTAGTCTGTTCCCGGCCCACCGCCATGCGGTATTTCTCCGGCAGATGGTTGATCAGCTCGTTCATGTCAATCCGCCACACAACGCAGTCATGGGCGTCCATTTCTTCCAGGCATTCCTCCGTCATGGCGAAATGCAGTGCCACCAGGGCGGAATGGGTCCAGTCCAGCAGGCGCGTGGGCAGTCCGTTGTGCTGGCCCGTGATCATCTGGGACCACACACTCTGGGTCACCGTCGGGTCTTCCCGCACGGCGTATTTGGCGAAATTGTTCAGGATGGCCGGCTCAAGGGTTTTCTGTTTGTCCTTGCAGCAGCGGCTCAGGCTGGTCGCCATTTTGTATTCGGAATCCGGCATGCCGCGGTACAGAAAGCCGGACCGGTTTCGCTTCAGTTCAGGCCTGTAATCCTGTTCTGACAGCAGGGGCATCAGGTCTTCCAGGGTAGTAATCCGAATTTCCTGAATCATGGCGGCACGCTCCTTCCTTATCCGGTTTATTTTATCATAAAGGGACCATAAACAAAAGCGGCGCATTCATTTGTCTGAATGCGCCGCGTGTCTGTTTTCTTTTTCTTTATGCCTTATGAGGCAAAGTAATTTGTGTTGTTCCGTTTCCGGACCCTCTGGTTCATCGCCCAGGCGATGGAGGTGCTCAGCCGGTTCGGGAATTTCCCCAGGCAGGCCGTACACCGGAGCGATGCCGGCCATGACGCCTCGCCGAAAAAGGCGGTATGCGTTCTCAGGAACGCCGCCATTTCCTTCAGGTAATGACGGTTCTCCTTCTTTTCTCCGGCGGTGTGTCCGTTCCACCAGGTCCAGTTCCTGCCGATGGCATAAACACATTTGACCAGCTGTTTTTCCCGGATTGCTTCCCACCGTTCCGGCGGCAGCATTTCCTTCATCCGGCCGTTGATAAATTCAAACTTGTCCTTGTTCGCCCGCCACTGGTTCAGCAGCCGGATGTCATGGCTGTGGATAATGCTCCCTGTGGTCTGCCGGTAGTGATAAAAGACTTCATCCAGGCTCACAAAAGTCTGCTGTCCCGTATAGATCCGGTATGTGATGCAGGCGTCCATGTACGCCCTGGCATCCGGAAACGCAAAGCTGTCAAAGCACCCGGTCTTCCAGAGTTTGTTCCAGAAAAAATCGTGCGCGTTGTCGCTTCCCAGCAACCTGCAAAGAGCTTCCGTCTGCCCGAAGGTACCGGCTTCCGGCGTCCATTTTGTGTGATGGTCCGGATAATCAATGGAATACCCGCATTCAACCACGTCCGCGTCTGCTTCCCTGGCTTTTTCCAGCATCGCCTCATACATGCCCGGCTCAATCCAGTCATCGCTGTCCACAAAGCCGATATATCCGCTTCCCCGTTCCCGGGCCTTCTCCACAGCCAGTCCCCGGGCCAGGTAATGGCCCTGGTTCTTCGTATGGAACACGCGGATCCTGTCATCCTTTGCCGCGTACCGGTCGCAGATTTCCCCGCTGGCATCCGTTGACCCGTCGTCAATCAGGATAATATCCAGGTTCCGCAGTGTCTGCCCGCAGACAGATTCGATACAGGCCGGCAGGAACTTTTCCGTATTGCAGACCGGAATGATCACGCTGATTTCCGGATGATTCGTCATGATATGGTTGTTCTCCCGATCGTTCATTCTATGTCCTTGCCGGCATACAGGTCCATCAGTGCCCGGGCCGTATGGACCACATTGTATTGGCCAAGTTTCTCCGGATCGATCCGCATCGTTTCCCCGGACCGGATATATTCCGCGATCTCCGCGGCCCATTCCCCGGCGCTTTTCGAAAGCGGAATCCGCCTGCACTTTCCGCAGTCCGCCTCCTCCGGAATCGGATCTGATATAAAGCAGTCCAGCCCTGCCGCCTGCGCTTCGATCAGGGCGTTGCCGATTCCTTCATACCGGGAAGGGAAAAGGAAATAGTCATGCTGTTTCAGCAGCTGGTCCACATCATCCCTGGGGCCCAGCAGGCGGACGGCGTCCTCCAGTTTCAGCTCCCGGATCTTTGCGCGTACCTCGTCCTCCAGCAGTCCTTCCCCCACCCAGTCCAGGGTTGCGTCTGGAATCAGGCGGACCACTTCGCTGAAAACCTTCAGCAGAAAGAGCGGGTTTTTCTGTTCATGCAGCCGACCTACCGTGATAAACCGCGTTCCCCGCTCCCGGTTCGTCTCCTCCGGGGCGAACTTTTCCAGGTCGATTCCGTTCAG
>JAGAAC010000080.1 GCA_017615475.1 Clostridia bacterium | reverse complement strand
GTTACCGCCTTTCCGTTTTCCAGCTTTACATGCTTGATAACATAGGTGTCCTTTGATTCTCCCTCCATCATGTTGTATTCAGATCGGTTCACGATGGCATAGAGTTCATTTTTCCAGCTGAACAGCTCGCTGACAGATTCAAACACACTGGAGAAAGACATGTCATCCATATAGTCTTCCGCAAAAAGCTTTTCATCGGGAAGGAATTCCCCGTTCCCGGGAACGCCTTCTCCCGCGGTAAAATCTTCACCCGCGACAGCGGAAGCAGCAGCTTCATCAGCCTTTTCCTCTGGGATCCCTTCACCGGCGGCTGCTTCTTCCGCAGGAGCACCTGCCCCGGCAGGATTATCCCCGCCGGCGACAGCGGCTTCCCCGGTCTCACCCGCGGAAATGCCTTCGCCCGCAGCAGCTTCGAATTCCTCTGCGGAAATACCCGCTTCGGCAGCTGCGTCTTCCTCTTCGCCAGCCCGTCCGCTTCTCTGCAGGATAAACTTTTCCGGTTCCGCCTTGGCATCCGCGTAGCGCAGGATCACCGCACTGTCAAACGATCCTCCTTCCCGGTAAAAAACGCAGAAACCATCTCCTATCGGGTAAACGCCATCAATATAGTTTTCATTCGCCCGTTCCTCAGCTGAAAAGCGCAGCATGGTCCGATCTCCGGTCGAGGCAAAAGCAGGCGCGCATGTTGTCACGCACAGGATCACACTAAGCAGGCACAGGATCATGGTTTTGATATGCTGTCTGTTCATAAGGGTCCCTCCGTGTTGTTTTTGATATGCAGACGGCAGGACAGCTATGTCCTGCCGGCAGCTGTTTTCCACGCGAAAGATTCTGTCAGTTTCCTTCGAGGCGGATCATCTGGATTTTCTGGTCAATTGTATTCAGCAGTTCATCCGCGCCGAGTCCGAAGTTTTCTTCTCCGTAGACCAGTTTCTCATACTCGTTGTAGTAGTTTTCTTCCTCTTCGTTGTCCTTTTCTTTGGTGTTCTTCATCATGTCATAGATAAAGCTGTAGTCCTGAACTTTATACAGGCCCTGGTTCTGCTGGTACCTTTCAATTTCCTGGGGACTGATCTCCCAGCTGTACTTTTCTTCGTCTTCGATTAGCTTTTCATACTCTTTGATGTTTTCTTCCAGGGCAGTTTTGTTATCCTCATCGTTTTCTTCCTGGAGTTGCTTTTTAAACTCTTCCAGCGTTTCCGTCAGGCCCTTTATGTTTTCAGCATAATAGGGATAGCGGACGGGTTCCGTCTGATCTGTAAAGATTGCATACCGGTAGCTCGAATACAGGTTCTTCATGGAGAGTGCCAGGAACTCCATGGCCTCCTGGGGATGCTCCGAATAAGGATTAACGAACGCGATAGCCATATCCACCGGCATCACCGGATCTTCATCTTCAGCAAAGCTCAGCAGCAGCGGCTTGTACCGGGAGTTGTAGCCGCCCGGCGTAGACTGGTACCAAAGCTCCAGGACCGCTTCGCGGTACTCATCCTCGTCAGAATAATAACTGTCATCATCATCGCCTTCCTGATGTTCCGCGACGCCAAGGCCTTCGTAATCCAGGTTGTTGAGGCGGGTAATCAGGCTGTTCAGCAGCGGGGTGTTGAACAGATAATTGTCACCCTTGCTGTCCATCCAGACTTGGTATTGGGTCAGGAGCGTATTCAGGATCTGGGCGCGGACATACAGCCGGTCCTCCCAGCTTCCGGCCAGGGAGGCTTCCTGCTGGCCTTCCAGCACTGCCGGCATGGCTTCCACCCAGTCAAAGAACTGTTCCCAGGTTTTCGGAAGATCCTCTTCCTTCAGGCCCAGCCGTTCCAGCACCTCCAGGTTGACACCAAAGGTCGCTCCATTAATTTCCATCGGAACACCGATGATTTTTCCGTCTATTGTTACCGCGTCCTGAATATAGGGATACATGCGGCTGACGTATTCGGCAATCTGCTCGTTTCCGCTCAGGTCCATCATGTACCCGCGGTTGCGCAGCGCGCTGCAGTCGCTGTTCTTGTAATCCATGGCATAAACGTCCGTGTAGGCATCCCGGTTCATCATCGCCTGAAGGGTTCCGGATTCCAGCTCGTATTCCTGGTTCAGAACCACGGAAACGTCGCCCCGGGTATCGTTCATATCATAGATCGTTTCATTCAGGGCACTGGTGTAGTTGAAGTCCCGGATCCGCAGCGTGATGCTTCCGCGCTGCGCGGGATCGGTGTTCTTCATGATGACCACATTGTAGGTCCACATCACCACAAATCCGTCCGGCAGCAGAAGGGAGCCGGCAGCAGCATCCGGGCAGTCGTTCACTGCTTCCGCCTGGTCGATGTCCGGCTGGGACAGCGGCATCTTCCACAGTTCGCCCTTGTAAGCGAAGAACAGGGAATCGCTTTCCGGATCATAGCAGGGATTCAGGCTGTAAAGGTTCTCATCAGCCTTTTCCCAGAGGGTTTCCTCGCTCCCGTCCTCCAGGCTGACCCGGCTCATGACTGCCCTGGCCTTTTCTCCCTCCCATTCAATCCGGGTCACCAGGATGGAGCCTTCCGGACCGGCAATCACATTGTCAATATTGTCGCCCAGATTCATAACATCCGTGGTGCCTTCCCGGAGGTTGATCTTGCATACCTTTGTTCCGTCCTCGCTGTAGGCCATGCCGACCAGCAGATCCCCGGCCATGAACATCCTGTACATGCCGTCATAATACTGGTATTCCTCATCGCCGTTCACCAGTTCGGTGATGTCCAGGTCCGGCAGGCCGCTGTCTTCCAGGACGGCCTGTCCGTTTTCCAGCTTAATACGCTTTACGGAAACGCCGTCCACCTTCCAGAAGCCGTCTCCGGTGACGGTCCTGTCAACCAGCGCGTACATCTCGCCGTTCCAGCTGAACACATCACTCACGTTTTCATAGGTTACGGTGTTCGGGCTGCCCTCTTCCTCCTCGCCTTCGGATTCGGGTTCGGGTTCGGAATCCCGCGTGTCTCTCGGCATCACAAAGGTTTCCGGGTCGCCCTTGGGATCTTTGAACAGCAGGAACTGTCTTCCCTCCCGGTTGCTGATCACAACGCAGATTCCGTCTCCCGCCTGTACAACAGTCTGAATGTTTTCTTCAATATATCCTGTCGCGTCTGAATACCTGACCAGGATCCGATCCCCCACTGAAGCGAAGGCCGGTGCGCACATCGTAACGCACAGCACTGCCGCCAGCAGCATCAGGACAAGCTTTTTTCCGTTCAACCCGTTCATTCCTCAGGTTCCTCCGTCTTTTCCGTATTATCCACCGGATAGATCAGCATGGTCATGCCCAGCCTGATCCGTTCGTCGGCGTCAAAGGAAGCGTAAGCCTTGTAAAGCTTCTTGTCCGTTCCTTCCTTCTGTTCCTCATTCATATGGGAAATGCCCGTAATCACCCCGGTATAGTTCTTTTCCGTGGTGTTGTCCCAGAGCAGTTCCATGGAAACAGCCTGCCCCTCCTTCAGGAGGAAAAGGTCCCCTTCAGGTACTTCAAACTCCACCTGGAAGCTCTTGGCGGGAACCACCATCATCAGGGTATCTCCCTTGGTCACAGCTTCACCGGCGCCTTTGGGGTCGCTGGCGATCACGCCCGTCACGGGGCTCTTCACGCTGTTGTCCGGCGCGTAGTATCCGTCCAGGATGCCGTCCACCGTTTCAAACAGCAGCTCACCGCGCTCCACGAAATCGCCGTTCTTCACATGCAGCTTCAGCACGCTGCCGGTTCCTTCCACCGGCACCGCGTCGGACCGTTTGACCGTTCCCTTGCCGATGCGGCTTTCCTTGGACCGTTTTTCATCGCGGTAAACATAAACCTTTTCTTCCAGGTAGAACTCCCCGCCGGTCACTTCTACGGTATATCCGGTTTCCGTCATGCCGGAAATCATGCCTGTTCCCTGGTGGGTTCCATCCGCGACGCAGGTCAGGTAAACCCGCTCGCCCCGGTGGATAAAGTAGTTCTCGCTGTTGTTGTAGGCCTTCTCGCTGTTTGCCTCAATTTTATATTTGCAGGTCGGCTCAATATACAGCGCCGCGCCGTAGCGGGTCTTTGCCCCTTCGGTGGTATCGCCTTCCGCCACATACAGGCCGGTCACGGTTCCTTCCACCGGCGCGTAGTTCATGGTGGTCTGGATCGTTACCAGCGTGTCGCCTTCCTGAACCGGGTCGCCCTTGCGCAGCGGCATCGAACCGATGCGGCCGCCGAAGGGTGCTGCAATCGGAACCGAGTCTCCCGCGACAACCTTTCCTTCATAGGAAAGCCCCGTTTCAGCCAGGGCTGTGCCGCCCAGAACCAGGGCCAGGGCCATCAGCAGTGCAAATACCTTTTTCATCCGGTTCCTCTCCTTTCACTCACCAGAAAACAATTTATCATACGGCCGGTCCAGTGCTTCCGCGGACCCGCTGTAAACCCCGGTCAGGTAAATACCCGTGTGTTCATCCGTGGTCAGTTCGTAGGTTTCCTCCCCGATCTTCACCTGCCAGGCAGCCGGTGTTCCGGGAGTCATCGCTATTCCGTATTCAAAGCGCCGGTTCGCTGTTCCCCGGCTTTTCATTTCATCGTAGTTCCATCCTGCCAGGAAACCTTCGGTTTCCATCACGGCGATCTGGTCGCCGTCCCGCAGGACCAGGTGCAGGATGCCGCTCTTGTGCATCCGGCGCAGCACCTCGCCGTTCATGTTCCAGGTGCTTCCCGCTTCCGCGCCGTTCCCGGCGGCAGTCAGGATCAGGGTATCAATGGATTCTGTATTTTCCGGCTGCTGCCAGTTGAATCCGGTCACGGTAAAACCGTTTTCCCCGTCTCCTTCCCGGTTCAGGGAAAGCGCCAGGGTTTCTCCGTCCAGCGTCAGCTCGCTCATCACCTTGTCGGGCTCGTCCTGCAGGTGTTTCAGGCCCACCAGGTCGTAATCCGGTCCAACGGTTTTGCTGCCGCGGCTGTGGGGGATTCTCACCCCGCCGCCGCCACCGCCTCCGCCGCCCCGCGGAAAGGAAGGCTGCTCCGGTTCCTGCGGCGGTTCCGTTTCCGGTGCCGGCGGTTCATGGTCCGGTTCTTTCGGTTCCGGTGTCGGTTCAGGTGTTGATGTGGGTTCAGGCGTCGGTGTCGGCGTCGGTGTCGGCTCATCCGCCGGATCCTGCGTCGGTGTGGGTTCTTCCGGCACCGGCGTCGGTGTCGGTGTGGGTTCTTCCGGCGGCTTTCCAGCTCCTTCAAACGCGTTATCCGCTACGCGCACCCCGTCCGGCACAAAGCTCGTATCCAGCTGTTTGCAGTTCAGGAAGGCGTGGGAGCCGATTTCCTTCAGGTGCGCCTGATTGCTCAGGCGGACCTTCTCCAGTTTTGTACACTCCGCGAAGGCTCCGTTGCTGATCGTTTCCACCGAATCCGGCAGGGTAACGCTCTTCATGGTTTTCAGTCCCTTAAACGCGTTCGGCCCGATCACGCGGATCCCGTCCGGAACGGTGATCTTTTCATCCGTAACCCTGCAGGCGACCAGAACGTCCCCCTGGATTTCCCAGTCCGCGGGCGGCGGCGGGTCAATATCTGTTGGTGTTGCCGGGTCTTCCGCCATTGCGGCGCCGGCTGCCAGGAGGACCAGAGCAATGCAGGCCGCGATAATCAGCCTGCTGATCTTCTTGCCCATGCTTCTGTCCTCTCCTCCTTCCTCAAATAAGGCACTCTTTTTATTAGACGTTTCAGCGCCCCGTTTTTTCTCGTTTTTCAGAAAAAAATTTTCTATAAAAACATTTTTTGTACAGATTTATTGTACCAAACCTGTCAATTCCGAACTGCTGCCCGTTCCGGAAGATGTTTTTCTGTATGTCGCAAAGTTGTTCGAACCTTTTGCATCGTACCATTTTCCCGAGCCTGCTGTCAAATGATTCCCGGGTGAATTGAATTCCGAACTGCCATTTTGTAAAACAAAGTTCCTTGGCTTTTCAAAAACCTGGAACTTAGTATTACGAAGATCGCGTTTAGTGTTGCAAGCCGGAAGACGCTGGAAGTTAGTATTACAAATAAGGCGCT
>JAGAAC010000079.1 GCA_017615475.1 Clostridia bacterium | reverse complement strand
TCTGAAGGAAGGCCTGGAAACCGCAAGGACGCTGGCCGGTGAAAACGGACTGATCCTGGCGACGGGAAGCCTGTACTTTATCGGGGCGCTGAGGGAGGCCTTAAGCCTTAAGGGTTAAGGCTTAAGGCAATGCAGAATTCAGAATGCAGAATTCAGAATGATTTTTTGTCAGGGCGGATTACAGTGAAGAGATCAGAGTTCTAAGATTGGTGATTTAGTGAAGAGTTAATAGTGATGAGTTTCCAGTGAAGAGTGAAGAGTTGCCGGACACTGAAGGTGTCTGGCGAAGGGAGGAAGCTGGCAAGTGGAGTTTCGGCATGAACCGGTACTATTAAATGAAGTACTGGAGTGGATGAACGTCCGGCCGGACGGCGTTTACTGTGACGGTACGCTGGGCGGCGGAGGCCACAGCGGAGCCATTCTGAAGGCTTCCGGCGGCACAGCACGCCTTTACGGAATTGACCGGGATGAAAACGCAATTCTTGCCGCATCAGAACGGCTGAAGGAATATCCCGGCTTTACAGCGATCCGCGGAAACTTCCATGACGCAAAGAAACTGCTGGAAGAGGCGGAAGCAGGGCTGCTGGACGGCGCTTTGCTGGACCTGGGTGTTTCGAGCCCGCAGCTGGATACGGCAGAGCGCGGATTCAGCTATCATGAGGACGCACCGCTGGATATGCGTATGGATCAGCGCCAGACCATGACAGCCGCCGATTTCCTGAACACAGCGGATGAACGGGAAATCATGGAAGTGATCCGGGATTACGGCGAGGAAAAATGGGCGGCCCGAATTGCGCGGATGATCTGTGAACACCGGGCAGAGAAGCCTTTTGAGACTACCTTTGACCTGGTGCATGCTGTGGACGCGGCCATCCCGAAAGCTGTACGCCGGAAGGATGAGGGCCATCCCGCACGGCGTACCTTCCAGGCTGTCCGGATTGCGGTGAATGACGAACTGCAACCGCTGGAACAGGCGCTGAAGGACCTGACAGACTGCCTGAAGCCGGGAGGAAGAATCTGCGTGATCACCTTCCATTCCCTGGAGGACCGGATTGTAAAACGCTGCTTCAAAACACTGGAGAATCCGTGCATCTGTCCGCCGAAGGCACCGATCTGCACCTGCGGACGGAAGCCGGTGGTGAAAGTGCTGGCAGGCGGCGCAGTGGCACCGTCAAAGGAAGAGATTGAAAGGAACCCGCGTTCCCGCAGCGCAAAGCTCCGGGTGGCGGAAAAGAGAAGGACGGAGGCATAAGCATGGCGATACTGTACGTCGTGGCAACGCCGATCGGCAACCTGCAGGACCTTTCGCCCCGGGGAACAGACACGCTGCGCAACGCTGACCTGATCATTGCCGAAGACACGCGGGTGACCATGAAACTATGCCAGGTTTTTGACCTGAAGGCTCCGCTGGTCAGCTGCCACCGGCATAATGAAGAGAGCAAGGCCGCCGGACTGGCCGGGAAGATCCTGAATGAAGACCTCAACGCGGTGCTGGTGACGGATGCGGGAACCCCTTGCATTTCCGATCCGGGATGTGAGGTGGTTCGGGAATGCGCCGAAGCCGGTATCCCTGTGATACCGGTTCCCGGATGCTGCGCCGGAATCGCGGCTGTGTCCATCAGCGGATTTGACGCGCGGGAATTCGCCTTCTACGGGTTCCTGCCGCGGGAGAAAAAAGATATCAAAGCAAAGCTGGAAGAGATTGCGCGGGGCATAAAGATCGCTATCCTGCATGAATCTCCCTTCCGGATCACCGAACTGACAGAGATTATCCGGGACACTTTGCCGGAAGCCAGGATGACAGTCTGCTGCGACCTGACCAAACTGCATGAAAAGACGCTGCGGGGGACACCGGATGAGGTGCTGGCTGAGCTGAAGGCCAACGAGAAAACGGAAAAAGGGGAATACTGCGTTGTCCTGGACCTGCACAAGGTTTCCCTGCCTGAACCGGAAACCAGGGCAGCGGAATGGCCCCTGGAGGCAAAGCTGATCGAGGCAATGAAAGAGGGAAGCACCCTGCGGGAAGCACAGGAACAGCTGATTCAAAAAGGCGAAAAAAAGAACGCGGTCAAACAAGCCGCGCTGACACTGAAAAAACTGTTTGAAGAATAAAAAGGAATCACCGCCCGGAAGGACGGTGATTCCTTTTTCATTGGGAACAAATCAGTTGCCGCTCAGCTGGACAAAGACATCGGCCAGATCCGCACGGGGAATCGCGGCGTCCGGGGTATCGGTGGAGAAACCGGCACCGAGGGCTGTCAGGATGTTGCAGAAGAGGTCTTCGTGCAGTTCAGCATTCAGATCCTGATCCGCGTCAACCAGACCGTATCCTACCAGGACTTCCTTGCAGGCATCCGGATCATTGGATCCGCCGCCGATCAGCATATAAAGACCGCCGAGGAAATCACCGACAGTGGCAGGTTCATCCGGAGCAAAGATACCGTCTTCCTTCGGCGGCATCATGCCGGAAGTAAAGGCAGCATAGATGGCATCGTGATGCTCATTGTCTTCCGCCACATCAGAGAAGGAAACCTGGGACAGGTCTTCCGTGTGGAAGGGGTTCTGAATCGTGTCAAACAGATCACTGTTGGCCTGCAGCGTTCCGATGGGGCCGACAGTGCCGCGGGGGCCTTTTTCCATCAGCAGGGCGTAGGCTGCGGCGGCACTCTTTACGCTTTCGGGTGTCACGCTCTTGTAAGCGCGCATTTTCTGAAGAGTTTCATCCGCGGGTGTGCCGTGCAGGATGCGGGTGAGCTCCCTGGCAGCGCCGGTCAGTTCTCCGGCAGGCTTTGCCAGATCAGAGTAAGCATTCAGAATATAACCGTCGATCACATCCTGGGTCAGTTCAAGGGCGGCCAGCTTCTCCGGAATGCTGTCATAGACATCGAATGTGGCCTTGAGGTTGGGATCTCTGTAGGAAATGATATACAATGAAATGTCATCATCCATACCGCAGAAGACAGAGTATGCTCCCATCTGGTCACGCAGGACAGGATAAAGCAGCTGGTCACCAACCAGGGTGCTGATCACATTCAGCCCATAATCCGGTTCCATGCCAAGCTGTCTGAAGGAGCCGCACATCAGGTTATACTGAATGTTGCCATCGGAAGCAATGGCTTCCTTCAGGGCGGCGGCAGGCAGGTCATAGACAGGGTATTCACGCGCTTCAGCCGTCATATCGGCGAAGAAGGCTTCCGCCAGGGGCTTGTTTATTGCAATGGAGGCCTCGCTGCCGGCAAAAGCAGCGACAGCGCCGACGTTGTTGGCCAGGAAAGACTGGAGGTTCTGCAGGCGGGCGACAACCGCTTCCGGTTCGGAAGCCATCTGCTGTTCCAGCTCTTCCAGGAAGGCATAATAGGCAGTGTAATTCAGATAATCATAATACTGCATCCAGGGATCGCCGATACCTTCCTGACGGGCGCGAAGGGCAATATAGGGGGTATTATTGATCTGGTTACGCACATAGGATTTCTGGGCGGTGATCCGGTCGGAAAGGGTCTGCAGATCCGTAAACTGTGTATGGAAAAGCACTTCCTTCACCAGGTCGTAACCGGCAGCGAGATCATCATCCAGCGCAATCCATTCAGCGGTCAGCAGTGCGCGGACATCGTCCTTCTCCGGTGTATCAAAGGAGTCAACGCCGATTGTACGCCCCATCAGATAACGATCCATCAGGACAGCCAGTTCTTCCTTGCTGTGGGCATCGGTATCCAGCTGGCCCATCAGACGGGTATAGAGCCGCAGATAGTGGATATCCTCCTGGGGGAGGGTGCGGGCATCCAGGAAAAGATCCACTTTTCCGACGCCGTCCACGCCGGCAACAGCATTCATGTAACGGACGCCGTTTTCAGCTGTTACATCTGAAACCTCATACTGACGGACTTCCTCCGGCAGATCCTTTACGGTGACAGCGGTGAGGGAAGCGACCATTTCCGATGTATCGTCTTCCACAGGCTCGGCATTGGTGGCATCGATAATGGCCTGTTTTTCCTCATCGGTCATACCGGCTTTGATTTCAGCCAGCTTATCCGCCAGCGCGGCATCATGTTTCTCTCTCAGGCCGGGTTCGGGGTAGGTGGTGGTCAGGGTGTAAAGGGCGGGATCCGTGAGCCAGGTACTAACGGCGGAGGTAAGCAGTCCCTGATCATTTTCTTCCATGATATGGGTCTGGGCATCCACACTATCAACATATTCAAAGGGATTGCCGGTGACCACATAATCATAGGCAATGCTCATCATGATGCCTTCAATGGGGTCGGCGTTTTCCAGGGCAAGTTTGCTGTTCAGAATCTGATTGGTCACAATGGCATCCAACTGAACCGGATCAAAACCGTCCCGCGCAATCTGCTTCAGGGAGTCATTCACAACTGCACGGAAGGTTTCAGCGTCTTCCGGATTGACGTTTTCAGCAACAAAGACAACCGCATCATCAGGCGCCGCCATTTCCCGTCCGCAGTGGAAGCGGCCGGAAGGGAAGGCTTTCTTCAGGTTCTGCATCAGCACGGAACCATCTGTATTCAGCAGCGTACCCACGTGATCCACGGCCCGCTGCATAGGCTTATCATCCTTGAGGCCGGGGCAGATGACATAATAGTACACCGAAGTCTGGTTTGCCGTATCCGTTCCTTCCGCAACAGGGTAAGAGAAACTGGCCGTGACCGGCTCGGTGATCCGGGTATAGCCGCTGTCGGTGAAGGAGAATTCTTTCTTCTCATAGGAACTGAAGGCTTCATTCAGGAGCTTCAGGAAGGGCGTATAATCCTCAAAGGAACCATACAGGTAAGCGATACAGTTGGAGGGATGATAATACAGATCATGATAGGACCGGAGGGCGTCAAAGGTCATGTCCGGAATATAGTCAGGAACTCCGCCGTAATCATAGGTCAGGGCGGCGCCGGGGAAGGTGACGCCGTTGGCGTTGTTAAGGGAAGCCCTGGAGAGGGTTGTGGCGCCGGTCATTTCACTGTATACGGTACCGTTCAGCGTCAGCGGACTGTCCATATCCGCCATCTCATACCGCCAGGCTTCCGTGCGGTAGATGCTTTCCTTTTCCATAACCTGCGGATGCAGGCAGGAATCGATGTAGAAATCAGCCAGGGCAAGCAGCTGGGCTTCGGAAAGGGAACCGAGGGGATAGCAGGTCATGGCATCTGTGGTGTAGGCGTTGATATAGGTATTATAGGTCTGATACGCCAGATTCATCCACAGGTCACCACTGGGATATTTGGCCGAACCGACGAGGGTGCTGTGCTCAAACACATGGGGCAGGCCGGTGTTATCAACCGGCCTGGTCGGGAAGGTCAGCTGGAAGGCGCGGTTGGTATCCTCATTGGCAATATAGAGGAGCTTCGCGCCGGTTTTCTGATGCTCAAACAGCACCAGATCCGCGCCGATCATATCAAAGGGACGGATTTCCTTCACTTCAAAGCCTTCGACCACATCGCCGACAGCAGGAAGGCCTGCGGTTTCATCGGACAGGGCCGGGGCGGGTTCCGCCAGGGCGGGCAGCACGCCGGCCATCAGAGCCAGCGCAAGGAACAGGGCTAACAGTTTTCTCATTTCTTTTCCTCCGAGATAAAAATTTTAAAAAGCTGCCCCGGAATCCGGGGCAGCCCCGAAGAGCGGAACGCTCTTACTTTTCAGAATCCAGGAAGCTGTAGATGCCGGCGGCAAGGATGCCGCCCACAAGGGGAGCCAGAAGGAACACCCAGATCCCGCTGAGGTTACCCGCAATCAGAGCCGGTCCAAAGGAACGGGCGGGGTTCACGGAAGTGCCGGTGAAGGAGATACCCAGCAGGTGCACCAGTACCAGGGCACCGCCGATGACCAGGCCGGCAATGTTTCCGTTGGAGGATTTGGAGGTGACTCCCAGGATCGCGAATACAAAGACGAAGGTGAGGATCACTTCGATCACGAAACTGAGCCAGGCATCGCCGTTATACAGGGCATTGCAGCCAAGCTTTGCGGGATCCTGCACGATCGCGTTAAGGACCGCCGCTCCGGCGATGGCGCCGAGGAACTGGGCCACAATGTAGCCGCAGAAATCCTTCACGGAGATCTTTTTGCTGATCAGCATGGCAATGGATACTGCCGGGTTAATGTGGCAGCCGGAGATGTTACCAATGGAGTAGGCCATGGCAACGATGACAAGACCAAAGGCAAGGGCAGTACCAATCAGCCCGGAGACGCCTGTGGCACAAATCTGCCCTGCAACACCGCAGGCAAAAAGAACCAGAACCAGGGTACCGATGAACTCAGCCAGATACTTCTTGATGTCTTTCATACGCATCCTCCTTTTATCCATTTGTTGTGGAACTTACAAATATTGTAATACAACATGAAGTGTTTTGCAAGGAAGTACGGGTAAAAAAGGCTTCCGGCCCGTATGGCCTCCGGTAAAAAACACAAAGCCCTCCGGAGGGAGGGCTTTGTACATCATAAAAAGCAGCTGTAAAAAAGAAGCGTTTCCGGAGAAACGCCTCTTTCATAGAAAATCGAATGAGAAATCCAGGACAACAGTTACTCCGGTGCACAAAAACCGGAGAAGCTGTGTTATTCTTCTTCCTTTTCGGCTTTGCTTTCCCAGTGAACCAGCAGGGAAATGGAAGCGCGCATCAGCAGGATCGCACAGGTCATACCGATGGAGGTCCAGTCCCGGTCAACAATGGTTTTCAGCACCTCGCTGACCAGCAGGAAGCTGAGGCCGGTGGTGATGCCTTCCGTGATGGCGGCCCGGCAGAGCTTTACCTTACCGGTGCACAGATCAATAACGGCACGAACAACATGATACAGGATCACCAGGGCACCGATGATCTCCAGGATCAGGACACTGTAATGAATAACGACATCAAGAACGGATTCCGCAGCTTCAAGCACGGACGAACACCTCCGGAATTCAAAGTGTTATGATTATAGACCTTTTTCCAACCGGAAGCAAGGATTAAACCTTCCAGATTTCCTTCGCGTACTGGCGGATCGTGCGGTCGGAGGAGAACTTGCCGGAACAGGCCACATTCATCAGACACTTGCGGGCAAAACCGGTCTCATCGGCTTTGGCGTCGCGGATGGCCTGAAGCTTGGTTTCGTAATAGCCGGCGAAGTCTTTCATGACGAAATAGTGATCGGGCTTGTGCCAGGAAGCACCCTTCAGGATCGCGTCATGCAGTTCCTTCAGCCGGCCGTCCTCATCCGGGAAGGTTCCGTCTGTCAGGGTATCCAGGGCCCGGCGGAGCAGAGCGTTTTTGTTATAGATCTTTACAGGATCATAGGAATCCTTAATCTTTTCCAGTTCTTCCACGGTAGCGCCGAAGATATAGTTGTTCTCCCGGCCGGCTTCCTCCACGATTTCCACGTTGGCGCCGTCGAAGGTACCGAGGGTTACCGCACCGTTCAGCATCAGTTTCATGTTTCCGGTGCCGGAAGCTTCCGTACCGGCAGGAGAAATCTGCTCTGAAATATCGGCAGCGGGGATAATCTTCTCCGCCCAGGAGCAGTTATAGTTCCGGACAAAGACGACTTTAAGCCGGTCTTTTGTCTTCGGATCATTGTTGACCTTGTCAGCGATCATGTTGATCCAGTGGATAATCGCTTTCGCACGGTCATAACCCGGTGCGGCCTTGGCACCGAAAATAAAGGCGACGGGAGGCAGATCCTTCAGCTGTCCGCGCTTCAGCTGGTCGTAAATGGCCAGGATGCTGAGGGCGTTCATGAACTGGCGCTTATACTCATGCAGGCGCTTGACCTGGACATCGAAGACCATATCGGGATCCAGCACAACGCCTTCCTTCTTCAGAATTTCGGCGCAGAGCTGTTTTTTCTTGGTTTTCTTCACCGTGCGGAACTTACCGCAGAGGGATTTGTTGATTTTCGGAACCAGTTCCTTCAGCCGGTCCAGATCAGTTACAAAACCGGGTCCGATCTGGTCCGTGATGAGCTTTGTCAGTTCCGGATTGCACAGGCCGAGCCAGCGGCGCTGGGTAATGCCGTTGGTCTTGTTCTGGAAACGCTCCGGATAAAGCTGATACCAGTCAGCGAAGACATCGTTCTTCAGGATTTCACTGTGGAGCGCCGCCACACCGTTGATGGCGTGAGTGGCATAGGTGGCCAGTTCCGCCATATGGACACGGCCGTCCAGGATGATACAGAGGGAAGGAGTAATTTCCTTTCCGGCTTTTTTCATTTCCCGGCGGAAGCGGGCATCGATTTTCCGGATGATGGCAACAATCTGCGGACAGACAGAGGAAAGAAGGGAGAGATCCCATTTTTCCAGGGCTTCCTGCATGACAGTATGATTGGTATAGGCGAAGGTATCCCGGGCAATGAGGAAAGCCTCCTCAAAGGAGACGCCGTCCTCACCCAGCAGGCGGATCAGCTCCGGAATGGCCATGGTCGGATGGGTATCATTCAGCTGGGCGGCTACTTCTTTGGCAAAGAAGGAATAGTCACTGCCATGGCGTTTCCGGTAGGAACGGAGGATATCCTGCATGGTGGCGGAGACAAGGACATACTGCTGTTTGACGCGCAGCTGCTTTCCTTCTTTTTTGGTGTCATTGGGATAAAGGAACTTGGTGATGTCTTCTGCTTTGTTTTTATCCGCGGCAGCTTTGGCATAGTCCTGGCTGTTGAAGACGGCAAAGTCGATTTCATTCAGGCTTTCTGTCTGCCAGAGACGCAGGGTTCCCACGTTTTTCGCCCCGAAACCGACTACGGGCATATCATAAGGGACGGCCAGCACATCACCGGTTTTCATGGAAACGGTAACGGCTTCGTCAATGCGGCGGACAGACCAGGGATCACCGTACTTCGACCAGTCATCCGGCAGTTCAATCTGGCGTCCGTCAGCAAAGTCCTGCTTGAAAAGACCGTAACGGAAACGCAGTCCGTATCCGGTCAGCGGTACATTACAGGTTACCGCACTGTCCAGGAAGCAGGCAGCAAGGCGTCCGAGGCCGCCGTTTCCGAAGGCATCATCTTCCACGTCTTCCATGACGGCGATATCAACGCCCTTTTCCTTCAGCAGCGCCTTTACATCATCCAGCAGGCCCATACAGTAAAGGTTGTTGTAAACCAGACGGCCCACAAGAAACTCCATGGAAAGGTACGCAGCCTGACGGCGGGGAAAACGGGCGGCTTCCTTCCGGGTCCAGACAGGCGCAAGCGCATCCATGGCGGCGCCGGAAACCGCGTTATGCAGTTCCTGGGCGGTGGCGTGCTTTAAATCTTTATGGTATTCGGTCATCAGACGCTGTTCAGCATCTTTCAGCAGCTGTTTAGCGTTCATTTGAGGCATTCCTCCTTATTGACGTTGGGTTTCCTTGTTCAGCCTGTAATACTTCATGGAAAGGTCCAGGGAGAGCTGGTCCGGTTTCATGCGCCATACCCAGTTGCCGCCGGTGACGCCGGGAAAATTCATCCGGGCATAACCGCCCAGGCCCAGCACATCCTGCATGGGAATGACCACGGTATCGCAGGGACTTTTGAACAAAGCACGGATAAAAGCATCCGGAGCCTCTTCCTTTCCGGAGAAGCCAAGGGTCTTTTCAGCAAAGGCCAGGGCTTTCGGATCAGCCTTCTCGGCCCAGCCCAGGGTGGTGTCATTATCATGGGTGCCGGTATAGGCAACGGTGTTCTTCGTGTAGTGGCCGATAAAATGAGGATTGGATTCATCGGAATCAAATCCGAAGGTCAGGACTTTCATGCCGGGGAAACCGCACCAGTCCAGCAGCTTGCGGACACGGTTGTTCACGCAGCCAAGATCCTCGGCAACGATCCGGATGTCCCGGACCTCGCGCTCAAGGGCCTTGAAAAGGGATTTCCCGGGGCCGATCACCCATTTTCCCTTCCGGGCATTGGGCATTCCGTTTTTCACGGAGTAATAGTTGGCGAATCCGATGAAGTGATCGATCCGGATCATGTCGAAGAGCTGTGCCATGCCCTTCATCCGGTCGATCCACCAGTCATATTTCCGGCAGAAACGCAGATAGGTCCAGCGGTAAAGCGGGTTTCCCCAAAGCTGGCCGTCGGCAGAGAAATAATCCGGCGGAACACCGGCTACACGTTTGGGCACCAGGTTCTTATCCAGCTGGAAAATATCCGGATGGGTCCAGGTGTCGGCGGAATCTTCCGCCACATAGATCGGCATATCGCCGAAGAGCATGATGGACCGCTCATTACAGTACTTCTTCAGGCTGAACCACTGGCGGCGGAACAGATACTGGCAGAAAATATGATAATCGATTTCACTGCTGAGCTCTTCCGTATACTGCTTCACGGCATCCGGACGGCGGAAGCGGATGGCTTCGTCCGGCCATTTGGTCCACATCTGACCGCCGAACTTTTGTTTGACAGCGGTGAAAAGGGCAAAATCCTGTACCCATGGATTGGACGCGCAGAATTCACTGATCTGTCCGGAAAGCTTATTCCTGGACTGATCGAAGCAGCGGCGTAGAAGCATCTCCTTGTTTTTGCGGACCGCTTCATAGTCGACAACCTCAGGGTCGGAAGGTTCAAATTCCTCCTCATCGGCATAATCGAGGAGACCCTCTTTGCGAAGGAGGCCGCAGGAGATCAGCAGGGGATTACCGGCGAAGACTGAAGAAGCCTGATAGGGGCTTTCTCCGTAGCCGGTGGGTCCCACCGGCAGCACCTGCCAGATCCGCATGCCGGAGGCCTGCAGGAAATCAACAAAAGCGTACGCTTCTTCCCCCATGGATCCGATTCCTCCGGGAGAGGGCAGGGAGGAAATATGCATCAGGATACCGCTGGTGCGCATGATGATCGTTCCTTTCTTTTACGCGCGGCTGCACTGCGCGACGGATTCTCTTCTGCGGAAAGCTGCCTCAACAACGATGTGCCGGGGAGTGGAATTCTTTTCCATCATATCCAGCAGGAGGTTGACGCTGCGACGGGCGATTTCATCCACGGGCTGCTCTACGGTGGTGAGACGGGGCACGGTATACCGGCTGATATCAACGCCGTCAAAACCGACAACACTGATGTCCTCGGGTACAGACCTGCCAAGGTCCTTCAGGGCACGGATGGCACCGACTGCTACGGTATCACTCATGGCGAAAAGGGCTGTGGCATCCGGCCGTTCCGTAAAGAAGGACCGGGCCAGTTCGTATCCCGCGTCAAAGGAGAAACGGGTTTCACGGTAGAGAGACTGATCATAGGTCAGTCCCCGGTCCGCGAAAGCGTCGCAGAATCCCTGGAAGCGCATGGCCAGGGAATCGCCTGCCACCGGGTTGGAACCGAAGACCGCAATGCGGGTATGGCCGCTGTTGAGCAGTTCCTCTGCAACGATCCGCCCCATGCTGCGGTCATCCACAGCTACGGACGAGGCATGCGGAAGGGAAGCCGATTCCGCGCTGACGGTGGTGAAGACCATGGGGACATCCATTCCGCGAATGGCTTCCACCCGCTGGTCAATCAGACTGCCGACAAAGATCAGCCCTTTCACATGGTTCTGGCGGGTCATCCGGAGCGCGGTCTTAAACTCATCGCCCCGTTCATCGATATACTCGGTAACAAAGTTGTCCGGTACATTATCGGCGCGGTCAAGAATCGCCTCCGCCAGCGAGTTCAGGAACGGATTGGAACGGCCGCGGATCACCACGCCGATCACTTCATTCCCCTGCTTCAGGCCGCGGGCGTTGGTATTGCCGACAAAATGGCAGTCCCGGATAATCTGTTCCACTTTTGTACGGGTGGCACTGTTAACATCCGGACGGTTGTTCAGGACCCGGCTGACCGTGGTAACAGAGACCCCGGCCATAGCGGCAATGTCTTTAATTGTGTAGACTTTCACACTCATGTACCCCTCTCATTTTCCAAAAGTCGGAAACGATAACGGTAACGTTTTCAACGAAAGATTATCACATGGTCTCCGTTTCGTCAATCCCTTTTGTGCATTTGCCTCGGTTGATTTTTCATATTGCTTCGCCTATAATGAAAATTACGATTTGTCCGGGAGGTGAGCGCGGTGAAAAAGCGGATAGCGGCAGTGCTTGCGGCTCTGCTTGTGCTTTTTGCCGCGGCGTCTGCCGCGACCGGCGAACCGGAAGACGGCGCACAGACGGAGAAATCCTACTCCGTGCTCAACGGCGCCGGTTACATAGAAGGCAGACCGGAAGTCGGCGCGTCCAGCGGATACAGCATTCCCACGTTTACTGACGGGGATTTCAAATATCGGATGAGCGATGACGGGGAAAGCGCGGTACTGGTTTCCTACACGGGGGACAAAGCGGATGTGGCTTTTCCGGATGCGGTGAACGGCCTGACTGTTACCGCGATCGATCCTGCCGCGTGCCTGTGCAATCCGGTACTGGAAACCATCCGGATTCCCGGGTCCATTCAGACCATCGGCATCAGGGCGTTCGCCCAGTGCCCCGGGCTGAAAACCGTGGTGATTGAGGAAGGGGTTACCATCCTGGACAAATGCTGTTTCGGCGGCTGCAACGCACTGGAGGAGATCCTGCTTCCGGAGTCGCTGGAAATCGTGGATGACTGCGCGTTTGCTTCCTGCGACCGGCTGAGGGAGATTGCCTTCGGATCCGGGCTGCAGTCCATCGGAAACATGGCGTTCCTGAAATGCTCCCTGCTCAGCAGGGTGATCCTTCCCGGAGGGGATGACGTCCTGATCGGTGAGGAAGCATTCGGCGAATGCGCGGAAGACCTGAAGATTGTATACTGAGCCAAGGGCAAAAGGAAGCCCGGGCAGCCAGAAGGCTGTCCGGGTTTTTGTACGGCTGTCATTACGGAATGATCATACGCCCGCAGGTTTCACATTCCACAAGCGCTCCGCTTTTGATTTTTGAAAGGATGGCGGAGGGAAGGGAAGTGTTGCAGCCGGCGCACTGTCCGTGAGTCAGCCGGGCAACGGGCGGGGAAATGTGCTTTTTGATGGTTTCGTATTCTTCAAGCAGGGCCGGATCCACAGAAGACATGATTTCCTTTGCTTTGGCACGCTGGCTTTCCAGATCGCCTTTCTTGCTTTTGGATTCCTCTTCATACTCGGTCTTGAGCTGATCAAAGGATTTCTTGGCGTTCGCGGCTTCCAGACGAACACTGCGCGAGAGCTTTTCGTTGGCGTCTGTTTCCTTGACGATCCGGCTGATCTCGACCTCGTACTGACGAATGGTGTCCCGGCAGCGGCTGACTTCAGCCAGCAGGGCTTTCACCTCTTCAGCAGTCTGGGGCGGATTGGCCTCGAAGCGGCTCTGCAGAGTACCAAGCTGTTCGCGGGAACGGCTGATGGCCTGGGCGATGATGTCCTTGCGGTCCACCATGGCGGCGACATCCTCTTCGATCTGCTTATACTGCTTCTGACGATCCAGTATAAAATCACGGGCTTTTTCCAGTTTCTGTCGGGTCGGGGAGCGCTTGATCGCCGCAGCGATGGCGTCCGCTTTCATGTCTTCTTCCTGGTAAGCCCACAGAGCTTCAAACTTGTCCATAAGGGAGCCTCCTTCTGACAGAATTACCGCCTGTCACGGTTGCCGGGGAAAGGAATACGCGGATATCTCCGACACATATATCCGCACCTTACATTCTACCGTATTGAGGGCGTTTTGTAAAGCCGAGGCCAGCGCACGCATGCCGGGCGCCTCGGTGCTGAAGTGGCCGCATTCCAGGCCCACAAGACCGTTGTCTGCCATTTCCAGGGCATGATGATGCTTGATTTCGCCGCTGATGAAGGCGTTGCAGCCTGCCTGCAGGGCGGAGTACCATTCATCGCTGCCTCCGCCGCTGCACAGTCCGACTTTGCGGATTTCCGCGGACGGCGGACCCATCAGCCGCACTTCTGTATGGAGACGGTTCCGCAGCGCACGGGCATACTCCGCGGCAGTGAGGGGAGCAGGCAGCAGGCCGCAGCGGAGGAAGCCTTCTCCGGAGATTTCCGTGAGTCCGCAGAGCTCCGCCAGGGTATCATTGATTCCCCCGGGAGCCTGATCGAAGTTGGTATGGGCGGCAATATGGCTGATGTTTTCCTTTACCAGCCTGCGGATCAGCCGGCCTTCATACGCGTCATCGGTCAGGGAACGGATGGGACTGATCATCAGCGGATGATGGGTGATGATCAGCTGCGCCCCCAGGGAGACGGCTTCATCAATAACCGGCTGCGTGAGATCCAGCGCGAAAAGGACGCTGCTGACTTCCTGAGAGGCAGAGCCAACCAGCAGGCCGGAATTGTCAAAATCCATCTGCGTGTCAAAGGGAGCAATCTGATTGATCAGGTCATAGAAATCCCGGACGGTCATGAGTCTGTACTTCCTTTCCTGATGTGGTCTTCATAAAACGCAATATCTTCCCGGACCTGGGAAATATAAGCATCGTCAGGTGCTTCCGCGGAAACAAGTCCCCTCAGCTTATCCTGAAGCACATCGCGGCGGCGGGTCAGATAAGGAACCAGCCAGGGGGATGATGAGGAGAACAGGGGACCGCCGAGTCGGATCTCCCGGGGTGTCAGCTCCCGGACGCCGGGCCGCGCACGAAGAACCAGGTAATACCTTCCGGCAGAGAAACAGGGCTCCTCCCGGTCCAGGTGATAACCGATCCGGCAGACAGCTTCCCGGATCAGCGGCAGGTCTGTGTGCGCGGAAAGCACGAGGGAAGCGCCCCGGAGTTTATCCCTGCCTTCCAGCAGGATATCATGCACCGTTCGTCCGCCCATGCCGGTGACGGAAATCATGCCGCAGGCATCCTCCCGAAGCGGCTGCAATCCGTCTCCCGCCCGCAGGTCGGCACGGTCAGACAGGCGGCAGCGAATGACGGTATCCCGGGCGTTTCTGAGGGCACTTTCACTGATGTCCGTGAGGATCATATGCTGACAGCGGCCGCGCTGCAGGAGCGCGGCCGGTAAATGGGCGTGGTCTGTGCCGATGTCCGCCGCCAGATCACAGGGATCATAAAGATCGTAAGCGAGGGAAAGGCGGGCATCCAGCTGTATCATGCGTGCCATGGGAATCAGTCCAGATAATCGCGCAGTTTTTTGCTGCGGGACGGATGGCGGAGCTTCCGCAGGGCTTTTGCCTCAATCTGACGGATACGCTCACGGGTAACATTGAATTCCTTGCCGACTTCCTCCAGCGTGCGCTGATGGCCGTCATCCAGGCCGAAACGAAGACGGAGGACTTTCTCTTCACGGGGAGTCAGGGTGTCCAGGACATCCATGAGCTGTTCCTTCATCAGGGCAAAGGAAGCGGCTTCCGCGGGAGCAGGGGCATCCTCATCGGGAATGAAGTCTCCCAGGTGGCTGTCCTCCTCTTCACCGATAGGCGTTTCAAGGGATACGGGCTCCTGGGCGATTTTGATGATCTCACGAACCTTGGACTCGGATATTCCCATTTCCTTGGCAATCTCTTCCGGTGTGGGCTCACGGCCGTATTCCTGGAGGAGCTGGCGGGAAATGCGGATCAGCTTGTTGATGGTTTCGACCATGTGCACGGGGATCCGGATGGTGCGGGCCTGGTCGGCAATGGCACGGGTGATGGCCTGACGGATCCACCAGGTGGCATAGGTGGAGAATTTGAAACCTTTCCGGTAGTCAAACTTTTCAACGGCCTTGATGAGACCGAGATTGCCTTCCTGGATCAGGTCAAGGAAGAGCATGCCGCGGCCGACATAGCGCTTGGCGATAGAAACAACCAGACGGAGGTTTGCTTCCGCCAGCTTCTGCTTGGCGCTTTCGTCGCCGGCTTCCAGCCGTTTGGCAATTTCGATTTCCTCATCCGCGGTCAGCAGCGGAACTTTACCGATTTCCTTGAGGTACATGCGAACCGGATCATCGATGCTGATGCCTTCCGGAACGCTCAGGTCGATGGGGGTGTTGTCATCCCCTTCAATGCTGGCAACTTCAGCCGCCTGGTCGGCAGCCTGTTCCTCTGTCAGGGTCACCTGACGGTCCGCACTTTCATTTACAACAGACACACCGTAGGCCTCGAGCGTTTCGAGCACGCGGTCGAGCTGGTCGGCGTCAAGATCCATGCCGGAAAGCCGGTCCATGATCTCTTTGTAAGTGATCGTTCCCCTGGACTTGCCGTACTCGTAAAGCTCGTCCAGACGGTTCTGCCTGTTTTCGGGTGACTGTGACAATGGAATCCTCTCCTTCTTGTAAGCGGCACAATGCCGGTCGGTTCCGGACGGTAACAAAAGATTGTCCGGATCAGCTGTTCACTTAAGCTTTTTCAGTTTATCGGAAATCTCCTGGATGTCTTTCAGCAGACCGGGAAGCCGGTCTCCTGAAGCGGTGGAAATTTCCTGTGACAGTTCTTCGTAACGTTTTTCCAGCCGGGTTTTCCGGATCCGGGTGAGACAGTCTGTAGCCATGGCGATCATCTCATCGGTGGTACCGGCGGTGGGAGTCAGCAACAGACGCGTATACCGGGAGCGGGATACATCATCCGGTGCCAGGTCGGGCAGGGAAGCGGGGGATGCACCGCCTGCCAATTCCCTGTATAAAGATTTCAACTCGTCATCGTCAAAATCCTTTTCTTCGATCATATCTTTCGGTATCTGACCGGAAGCAAAAAGACTGAGAAGCAGTTCCTGGGCTTTCAGATCCTCGGAAGAAGCAGCGGCTGAGCGGTCAGCGTACAGGGGGCGGGGACGGTTTCCCGTTTCCGGATGTTTCTGCGCGGGCTTCTGCGCCGCCAGGTTCATCTGCTCCATCAGGGTTTCACGGGGGAAACCTGTTTCCAGAGAAAGCTGGCCAAGGAGCACATCCCGTTCCAGGGGATCCACAGCGGAAACAATTTCCGAAGCGCCGCGGGCATAGGCAAGTCTTCCGTCCTGGGAAGAAAGATCGAATCCGTCCTTCAGACGGCGGAGCCGGTAAGCGGCGGGGGAAATGGCGGGAAGTTTACGGAACCCCTCCGCACCGTCACGGCGGATAAATTCATCCGGATCCAGGCCGTCAGGGAAGTCAAGGACCCGCGCGGGAACATTTTCCTGTTCCAGAATTTCCAGGCCGCGCAGGATGGCATGCTGACCGGCGGAGTCGCCGTCATAGCCCAGATAAACCTGCGGAGCATAGCGTTTCAGCAGGCGGGCCTGCTCATTCGTCAGCGCGGTGCCC
>JAGAAC010000078.1 GCA_017615475.1 Clostridia bacterium | reverse complement strand
TTCCTCGCGGGTAATGCCGCGGATGGAGTTGCGTTCACCGCGTCCGAGGATGCAGACCGCCTTCAGCGGCACAACGGCGTTTGTGCCCAGCCGGTGTTTTCCGTTCCAGGGCGTCCCGTAGACCACGGCGCCGTCTTCGGTAAGGTGGATCAGGGGCTTGTCGTCGTTCACCATCACGGCGCGGTCCCCCAGCATCTCCCGCCACAGGCGGGTGTGGGTGCTTTTGCCGGTTCCGCTTCTGGCGGTAAACAGGTAAGCGGCGCCGTCCACGGCGATGGCGGATCCATGGAACAGGAATGTATCCCGGAAAGGCATCTGCTCCGCGATCTGTCGGTAAACCGCCAGGATCTCCAGCTCTTTATTCCGGTTCTCTTCGGACTGTACGGGGATCACCTCGCCGATCTGTTCGGAGCGTTCCCGCTCAAAAACCAGGTCTTCCGGAGTTGTTTCCACATAAAAAACGGGCGCTCCCACTGCCCGGTAATCCCGGCAGTAATCATGTACAGCGGAATACAGGGAACTGATTCCGATCATCTGATCTCCGATCAGGTAGGTTCCTGTCATGATGGAGGGGCTCCTTTCGCATTAACGGTCGCGCGGAACAAGGTGATTTTCTATTATAAACAGCAGACATGCCGGGGATGGGTCAGAAAAGCTGTACGGGCATACCGTGCAGCCGGGGATGCTACTTACTTAGTGGGCCACTGCTGGCTTGCGCAAATAACATCTTCCGCTTCAAAGCGGACCACTTCCATTTCCAGAGCTTCATACTTTTCCATGATTGTGTCCTCCTTTCCGCTTTAGTTTGTATATTTTTTGTAAATATACGCTATTGGAAGAATCTTATTGTAACCAGCAGACATGCCGGGGATGTCCATGAAAGACTGTGCGGCGTCCGTCGCACAGCCCGTGATGTTACTGTTGCCAGGACCAGGAGCTTTCGCAAATGACATCTTCCGCTTCAAAGCGGACCACTTCCATTTCCAGAGCTTCATACTTTTCCATGATTGTGTCCTCCTTTCCACATTAGTCTGTACATTTTCTTTGCCGTTACCAATTATTGACATTGCCTGTAAAGATGTCAATACATCTTTGGTTCTTTACACGTATACAGGATACATACAAAAAACATTCAAAACGCCATGTAACCATCCTTTGGTTACTGACTTCAAAATGTTTTTATCGGGGAACGAAGGGGACAGCACCGTTAGATTCCTGGATTTTTATTTTCGGATTCTATAATGGGGTAAAAATGCAACGTCTTTCGCCTCATACTGAATATGACCCCGGGAGGGTGAATGAGAAGCAGGGAGGAAAAGAACCATGACTACTGTCCGGAATCATTTCAGCATCGCGAAGGCCCCGACGATGTTTTGCTGGTACGCGTATATTGACACGGTGGACCGCCTGGCGGACTCCCTGTTTGAACAGGAAGGCATCACTGTCCGCAAGGTAAAGGAGTTCGGCAACAAGCTGAATTACTATACTCTCGTCATCTGCAAAATCCTGCCCTGGCACCGGGAAGGCTTCCTGAAGGCGCTGAACAAGCTGCCGGATAAGATGTGCCTCCTGGGCTTCCGGGACTATGATGATTTCTGCCGGGAGTATGTGGACTATTCTGAGAACTGGCTGGCGGAGAAGGAAATGAAAAGCCGGGAAAGAAAAAAGGCAGGGGACAGTGCCCTGTCTCCCTGCCTCCAGTGAATTATTGAACGGCAAGCCGTTCAATGTGAAATATCCCGCTATGCGAGATGAGATCCTTCGGCTGTGCTCTCTTCGTACCGCTTGCTCAGGATGACACCTTAAACAGATGCATATTGTGGAGAAAACACCTGTCTTGTGACGCAAGACAGGTGTTTTTTGAATGGATGCGTCTTTCTGGTTGAGCGAATGCAAATAATGCAAATATGTACTTGAGAAAACGCAATTTACATGATAAAATTGCATTTGCAAAATCCTATCATATCAAACCGGCTTAAACCTTTACATATTTATGGAGAAAAGAATTTTCCGGCATAAAAAACCTCTGCTCCTTTCAGCATAAGGAAAACAAATCTATGCACTTTTGTTCTGCAGAAGCATCATGAGATTTGAGGTGAGCGTTTGAAAAAGCTGAATCAAATCCTGCCTGTATTGATCGCCGCTGTATTGACCTTTTCTTTTCTTGCCGGTAATTCTTCACGGGATTCCCGGAAACTTCAGAATTCATATTCCCAAAGTGATTGTGCAGGAGACCGTGCTGAGAAAAGCGGCACAGGCGTCTTCTTTTTTTATGCGGTATTTCCAGGTCATGGGCTGTTTTTCGCCATGTTTTTTATTCTGATTTCAATACTGGCTGAACTTGTTCTGATTCATAAAAGTATCAGAGTAATCGGCAGACGGAAGTGCTGTTTCTTCTTATTCTTTTATGAGTTAATGATTCTTTTGCTTATTCAATGCCGTTCACCTCCCGCAGGCAAGTGATGAATCATTTATCCCATCAGAGAATTAGGAGGTTAACGTGAAAAAGCGTTTTTTATGTGTTTTACTTGCTTTATCTATGATGCTTCTCTGCATCCCGGCAGGTATTTTTGCTGAGGATGGAGGAGACGAAATCATCATTCCCGGTGAAGATGGCGCTGAATACTGTGAGGAACCGACTGATGTCGGTATGCCGCCAAACGGGGAGTATCCGGACAACTATGAATACCCGCTCTATGATGAGCCGACCGATGTAGGCATGCCTCCGAACGGGGAATATCCGGACAACTATGAGTATCCGCTTTATGATGAGCCGACCGATGTGGGCATGCCTCCGAACGGGGAATTCCCGGATGAGTATCCTCTTGGGGATGATACCCAGCCGGATAATCCTGCAGCCGCTCAATTGGAACCATCTAATACCCCGGCAGGAGATCCCGAACCGGAAGTGACAGAAACTCCGCAACCCGAAACGCAGGAGCCCGAACCAGAGCAACCGGTAACGACGGATTCGCCGGCGGATGATCCGGAAACGGAACAGCCGCAGGCTACGGATGTTCCTGAACCTGCTGTGCAGGCAACCGAGACGGAACAGCCTTCAGGTGAAGACCATGATCCCGAAGAACCTGAGGAGCCTGAAGAAATCCCCGTCTTTGAAATTGATGGCAGCGTACTTGTTAAATACAACGGAGACGAACAGATCGTTACGGTTCCGAACGGCATTATAACGATCGGAAGCAGGGCGTTTTATGAGAACGTGACGCTCAGAAAAGTCATTCTTCCGGATTCTGTCAAGGTGATCAAATCCTATGCCTTTGCGGAATGCTCCGGCCTTGAGGAAGTTGTCATTGGTGAAAACAGTGCTTTGGCAACCATTGCCCAATATGCTTTCATGAACGACAAAAAGCTGGACATCTCTTTTGCTGACAATGTATCCGGTGTCGTCAGCAATGCCTTTGAAGGCATCCCGGTAAGAGAGGATCCGGAAACAGAGGGGACCGAACTCACGGGAAGTGAATTAAACGAACCGGAGATTTCTCCTGAACCTGATACAGATCTTGTTCTTTCTGCCAGTGTCAGCCCGGCTGCAGTACCGGCTGTTGTCGGAGATACGGCTTCTTTTACTGTTGTCGTTGAGAATGCTGTCGGCGCTGTGTCCTACCAGTGGATGGTCTCCACAGATGGCGGCACAACCTGGGGACAATCCAGGCTGGGCGGTTACAATACAGATACCCTGTCCTTCAATGTTACAGGCAACAGACTTTCCTACCGGTTCCGCTGCGCTGTCACAGCAGAGAACGGAACGGCGGAAAGCAATGAAGTATATTTTGTACAGTCACTCCCTCCGACCGTTACCGCTGACCCTGCCGTAGTATGGGTAACCGCAGGCGAAAACGTTGTTTTCCACGCGAACGTTGAAAATGCCACAGGTAACGTGACTTATCAGTGGATGGTTTCTACGGACGGTGAGCAGACCTGGAAAAATTCCGGCATGGGCGGAAACAAAACAGACACCTTCACTTTCCAGGCGACAGACAACCGGTTGTCTTATCGCTTCCGCTGCAATATAACTGCCGGAAACGGCACGGCTCAGAGTAATGTTGTCCGGTTCGAACGGCCGGTATCCCTGACGGTTGCCGCCTCTCCGGAAACGGTTGAAGTTTCTGCGGGAGGAAATGCTGTTTTCCATGCAGCAGCTGAAAATGCTGCCGGTACGGTTAATTATCAGTGGATGCTATCTCAGGATGGCGGAAACTCCTGGACACCTTTTGCATCCGGAGCTGATACGGATACCCTGACAGTTGAGGCAACCGATGAACTGCTGAACTGCCGGTTCCGCTGCGATGTCACTGCATCCAATGGCAGCGGGTCAAGCAATGCGGTCTGGTTTGTCAGGCCGGCAGCTCCTCTTTCAGTCTCAATCGATCCGGCGATTGTTGAAACCGCAGTCGGCGGAAATGCACAGTTCCACACAGTTGTTGAGAATGCTGTCGGTACAGTTTCCTATCAGTGGATGATGTCAGCAGATAACGGCGACACATGGGTGCCCGCAGAAGCAGACGGTTTTGATACAGATACGCTGACAATAGATGCTGCCGATGAACTGCTGGGAACCCTGTTCCGTTGTACTGTTACGGATGAAAACGGAAGCGCGGAAAGC
>JAGAAC010000077.1 GCA_017615475.1 Clostridia bacterium | reverse complement strand
GATCATGCAGAAACTGGGGTTTGAAGCGGAGGAGACCGGAAAAGGCCACCATGACGAGTATACAAAACCGCCTGTCAGCAATTTTGAGATCCACCGGATGCTGTTCAGCGGCATGGACAGCCACGTCTTCCACGAGTATTACACGGGCGTGGAAAAACGCCTGATTCCGGATAAGGAAGGGTCTTTCGGACGCCATTTCTCAACAGACGACCTTTACCTGTACCTGACCGCCCATGAATACAAGCACTACCGGCACGGCGGCACCGGGATCCGTTCCCTGCTGGACACCTATGTGTTTCTGAAGCATTACGGAAACGAACTGGATATGGCCTATGTGACGGCGGAAGCGGAAAAAATGGGAACCGCTGATTATGAAAAAAAGAGCCGGGAGCTGGCCCTCCGGCTGTTCAGCGGAGAGGAGCTGACAGAGGCGGAACAGGAGATGCTTGCCTATTATGCCTCCAGCGGCACCTACGGTTCATATGAACAAAAGGTGGTGAACGAGATCAATTCCTTCGGCGGCGGTTTCCGCGGAAAGCTCCGTTTTTTCCGATCCCGCCTTTTTATGCCGCTGGAAGATATCCGCTATGCTTATCCGGTAGTCTACCGGCATAAGATCCTGCTGCCCTTCCTGTATGTCTACCGGATCATCAAGGGACTGACAACCCGCAGGGGTGTTACCATGGCCGACCTGAAGGCGCTGAAAAAGCCGATGTGAGAGGGAAATCCAAATGATTATCAGAGAAACAAACCCGGGAGACCTGAAGCTGGTTAACGAAATGGCGCGGCTGCACCTCAGCACCTTTCCGGACTACTTCCTTTCCATGCTGGGGCTCCCTTTCATGAAGGCCGTTTACCGGGAGTATATTGAAGATCCGAACGCCGGTATCGTCATCGCGGAAGAAGACGGAAACCTGGTAGGGCTTCTGTCCTACATGGACGGCACCTCCCAGGTGCCGGTCAACGTGATCAACAGCCGCCCGCTCCTGTTCCTGTACAGCGCCGCCCGCCTGGTCCTGCGCAAACCGTCCCTGTACCGGAATGTGAAAAATCTTTATGAATCCTGCAAAAAGGCAAAAGCAAAGGTTTATTCCCGGAAGTTTATCGAGCTGGGTTCCTTTGCCCTCTATCCGCACCTGAGGGGAAACGGCACCGGAACAAAAATGCTGGATTACATCAAGGCCATGCCGGACTACAATACCTGCGACTGCGTCAGCCTGACCACCGCCTCGGATGACAACGACCGGGTCAACCTCTTTTACCTGAAGCGCGGATTTGTTCCCGTCGGCATGGTTACCATGCCCGAAGGAAAGTGTATGACCATATACCAGTACAGCCCGAATCCCGTAAAATACCGGTCTGCCGGCGTGATAACGCAATAAAAATGTTGTAAATATACCCCATTCTTGTTACAATTTCATCGCCATCCAAAACAGAAAAAGGAAAGAGGGCTTTGCCATGGCCGAATCCAACATCAACAAAAAGAAATATATGGTTTTTGACCTGGTGAAGATCCTGCGGGAGCATACGGACCGGCTGCACCCCATGAAGCAGAAGGAGCTGGTGGACCGCCTGCACGAAGCCGGCTATTCCACGGACCGTTCCACGGTGCGCCGCACCATCACCGACCTGGTGCTGGACCCGGAAAGCCGCATCCGCTCCGTTTCCAACACAGCCCATGATGAGAAGGATTCGGACTATGAAACCTATTACTCCGGGCTCTATTATGACCAGGAGTTTTCCGACGCCGAACTGCGCTGGCTCATCGACGGTATCCTCTACAGCCGGAACGTACCCCACGAAGCCCGGAAGGACCTGCTTGAAAAGCTGTGCAACCTGGGGAACGCCCACTTCCGCAAGAACCTGAACCTGAACAAGATCCGACGCCTGGCCGCGGACGAGCCGGTCAACCCGGAGCTGTTTGAGAACATCGACCGGGTAGGCCGGGCCATTGACAGCGGCCGGAAGATCTCTGTTGTCTACAATAATATGGGAACCGATTTCACCCTGCATCCCCGGTGGAACTCCGCCCACCTGCTGAACCCCTACGCCATGGTCATCCGCAACGGATTCTATTACCTGATCTGCAACAACGACCACCATACCACCCTGACCGTATACCGCATGGACCGGATGACGGACGTACAGATTGAGGAAAAGCTGCCGGTCCGCCCTGTCCGGGAGCTGGACGGCTTCCACGAAGGCTGGAACCTGCAGGAATTCATGGAGCATAACGCCAACATGGCTTTCGGCGATCCGGAGCGGATCACCTTTGACTGCGCCGAAAAGGGCGTTCCCATTGTGATCGACACCTTCGGCAAGGGAGCTTCCTTCCTGCCGAAAAAGGACGGGCAGTATGAATGCACCGTCCGGGTTCCCGCTTTTGATATGAAGCTTTTCGCCCTGCAGCACAGCGAATTCGTCCGGGTCACCGCGCCCACGGAACTGGCGGAGGAAATCCGGAACGAACTGCAGTCCGCCCTGGACAGGTATATCGACAAGCCTGCTGCGGACAGCAAAACCGCCGGCCCGGGCGGCACGGCGGCGGAACGAATTCAATATTATGAAGGAAAACTGGACCGCGCGCAGCAGGCGCTGGATGCCCTGGAGCAGGCGCTTCCGGAAATCCGGGAGCTGGAGCGCTATTACACCGGTCCGGAATGGAAAGAAGACTTTGCCGCGGACGAAGCCGGGCAGCTTCCGAAAGACCTGAAGCGGGGCGTGCTTTCCGAAGACGGAATTGACAGCCTGCTGGAACGGCTCCGGGAAGCCGGAGACGAAATCAGAGGCGGTTCCAGATAAAGCGGCAGAATTCCACGGACCGGCGGTCGCCGCTGCCCGCGGAAAGGAATCCTTCCAGGCTCGTGCCGCCGCGCTTCGCGTCCCGCATGATCCTGGTCAGCCACGCCATTCTTTCCTTTGTCAGGACGCCGTCGGTTCCGGCGGTGCAGTAACGCCAGACATTCGCGGCAATGCCGCCCTTGTCCCGCGCGAACTCCTCGCTCATGGCCCTGACCCGGTTCCTCCTGATGCTGTTCATCCTGCTGTCTCCTTTTATGTCCAGGTTCTTTTTGTTTCCTGTCACAGTTTGATACGCAGTTCCGCCGGGAATGGCAGTAAAAGGGAGCGGTTTTACCAAACCGCTCCCCTTGCTTTTTATTCAAGCCCCTCCATGCCGATCTGCTCCGGCGCCGGGCATTTTTCTCTGTGGCAGTATCCGTAATACCAGCACTCATACGGGCTGGTGCACTGTTCCCCGGGTTCTGCCATGACCTCTTCCCGTTCCTTCTGCATCCGGTTCAGGTCCCAGATATGCTCGTTCACCCAGGGAGCATAGGCCTTGGCCCGCTCCGTAATCTCCACCGGCTGAAAGGGATTGTCTTCGTCCGGCCCGTGGGTCACAATATAGATTTTCCCGATCCGGACCCTGCACCGGTCCATGATGTAAAACTGGAACCCGGCGTCTTTGACAAACTGCTCATGAACCTCCGGGGAATTCTTCACCTCATAGAAGTCATACCCCGCGTCCGTTTTCCGCAGGATATCCGCGGCGCAGTAGTGGTTGTAGTAGATAAAGGCGGCTTCACAGATCACCGGCGTTCCCAGCTGCAGATGCAGGGCGGTTTTCGCCGCCATTTTCTTCTTGTCCGGAATACAGGTACCCGGAAGGTAAACCGTCATCTCCTCATAAGGTCCGAACATGCCCATGGCCCGGTCGCCGAAATCATTGCCGGCATCCAGCCTGGCCCGGACCTCCGGGGGAATGACCCGCAGCCCCGGCCGGTGCTTGTCCAGCCAGAGCATCTTCGGACACTGCATGCCCCGCATGAAATCTGTTTTGGTAATACCCATTCTTCCGCCTCCGGAATCTCTCCTGTACGTTCATGATAGCATCCGCGGAAGCATCGCACAAGTGGACCGGAGGGACGGTTCCCTGGTCCGCCGCGGACCGGGGACCCGTCCCTCCGGTCCACCTCTGATTCATACCGGCTCAGGTGATGCCGGTGATGAAGATTTCCAGGCCGATGAGGATCAGGATGATACCGCCGAAAACAGATG
>JAGAAC010000076.1 GCA_017615475.1 Clostridia bacterium | reverse complement strand
CTGAGCCGCCTGCCTCCATGGTAACGAAGCCCGGTAAAGAAGTCGGTCCATGTCCCGTCCGGCAGGTATACCTCTGCTTCTCCCAGCAGTGCCTCCTGATCCATGGGCCGGGTCACCGGGCAGACCGTCAGGCTGTCCCCGAAAAGATATTGGTTCCGGTTACGGAAATAAAGGGAGTATTCCTCCGGATAATCATAGTACAAAGGCCGAAGCAGCATATCTCCTTCTTCGCTGCACCTTACATTCTGTGAATACAGCCAGGGAATCAGCCGGTGACGGAGACGCATAAATTCCTTCATGATCCCGGCCTTTTCCGGGGAGAACATCCAGGGTTCCTTGTTCATGAAAGGATTATTGGAGGAATGCAGGCGCATGATGGGTGAAAAAGTTCCGAACTGGATCCACCGGACCGTCAGTTCCGGATCCGTCGAGCCGTGCATATGTCCGCCGATGTCATGGCTCCACCAGTCATATCCGATGTTTGCTGCTGTGGCGGTAAACCGGGACTGGAAATCCAGCGAAGCCCAGGAAATACAGGTATCCCCGGAAAAGCCCACCGGGTAACGGTGGCTGCCTGGTCCCCCGTACCGGCTGAGGATCAGGGCAGGATGTCCCGTTTCAAGCGCGTGCAGGTATCGGGTATGGTTCAGCACAAACAGGGGATCCATTCCCGGATCTGTTGTGCCGCCCTGCTGTTGCCAGTCCAGCCACCAGAAGTCCACCCCGGTCTTTTCCAGCGTGGAAATCACGGTGTCTTCCATCGCGTGAATCATCTTTTCATCTGCGGCGTCAAAAGGAAAACTCTTCCGGTCCGCCGGATCCTCTCCCATCGCCTCCGCCATGCGGGCATAAAGTTCCTCGCAGGGGCGGATGCCATCCGCTGGGTGATCATTCAGGGTTACCTTCAGGCCCCGCCCATGAAGCCAGGCAAGCAATTTCTCCGGTTCCGGGAATTTATCCCTGTCCCAGGTATAACCTGTCCATCCAGGACCATATTGGGGATCAATATCCGTCACATGCCAGTTCATATCCAGCACGGAAACAGACAGCGGGATCTTTTCCTGCTGAAAGCGTTCCATCAGCTCCCGGTATTCCTGCTGGGTATACGGATAAAAACGGCTCCACCAGTTCCCCAGCGCAAACCGGGGCACCACCGGCACGCTGCCGGATAAGTGCAGGAAGTCTTTCATCGCCGCCCTGAAATCATGTCCGTAAGCAAAGAGATACAGATCGGTCCCTGAATACGCAGCGGGAAGCAGCCGTCCCGTTTCATCCATCCCCATTGAAGCGCTGTCATCCAGCACTGCATAGCCCCTGAAGGACTGAATTCCATCTTCCAGTGCAATTTCCCCGTCTGCTTCATCCAGGGTACGGGCAGTCCCTCCCAGGGTGCACGGCGGATCACCGTAATGCCAGACGCTGGCATAAACAGCAAACGCGTCCTTCAGTTCTGCGGATAAACCTGTGGCTGAAAAGGCCTGTTTGTCATACCGCAGGCGGACATGCTCCGTCTCCACAGTCAGTCCCCGTTCCGATTCAGTCACAGAATATTCGGGCACAGGGAATTCCCGACACAGCGCCATTTGCGTGGCTGTGTCCCGGAAAGCGCCGTCCGCGGCATATTCCAGTCGCAGCAGACGGCTTGTCAGGATAGTGATGCGGTACTTTTCCCCGCGGAGCACAGACCGCGGATCAGCCTGCGGCCGGATCGTCCAGAGCTCATTTGCCTTCATGTTTATCCTTCTTTCAAAAGGGGCTGCCGTTGATCAGACAGCAGCCCCGTTATCCGTTTTACTCAGCCTGTTTTCATTATTCGCCGATATAGCGGGCATACGCATCCAGGTGAATCTGGATCAAGTCGTTAACGCCCATCTTGTTCAGCTGATCGATGTAGGCGTCCCACTCCTCGTCCACACCGCCTTCGGTAACCCAGTGCGCGTACTGCTGGTTCACATAGCTCAGCACCTCGGGACTGAGGAAGCCGATCTGGTCCAGCTCGTCAGGCGTATAGGCAACCACCGGGAAAGTGGGGCGGGCATATTGGGCATTCACAGCGTCATCCGCCAGCTTGATGCCGTCGCCTTCGGTGGTGGGCAGGACAACCTTGCTTTCGAATTCCTTATTCATGTACTTCGGGCCGTGATCGCGGAAGGAGAACGTCCAGCAGGAAGTGTCCAGGTTGATTCCGGATTCCGCGTCAGGCAGCAGCACTTCATAGGTGCCGTCTTCATTCTTCGCGATCTTTCCGTCGCCGATGGAACCGTAATAGGTCTGCAGGGAAGCTTCATCGGTATAGAACTGGTCCGCCCACTCCAGCAGTTTTCCGGGATTGGTGCAATTCTTGGTGATGACGAACTCGTTCTTGCCGTAGTTCAGGAAAGTGGGATCGGATTCAACATAGCGGTTCCCATCCGGGCCGGCCACAGCTTCCATAACCACATAATCCTTGGCGTTGCCCAGCAGCTCGGCGTCCGCCGTCCAGGCGAAGACAATACCTGTACGCGGACCGGCTTCGGTATCCTGTACCTTGGCGCGGACCATGTCGGATGTCTGGGTGAAATACTCAGGATCCAGCGCGCCGCGTTCATAAAGATCGCGTGCCCAGGCAACGGCTGCCTTGTAGTTTTCTGTCATGGGAACAAATACGGGCTTGCCTTCAGCATCCATACCCATCATGTTCCCGGCGCGGCTCACCTGTACGCCGAAGGGCAGCAGCAGGTTGTTCAGGTCAAACTGCAGGGAAGAGGCGGCGATGTAGCCGTAGCGGCCTTCGCCGGACTTGGAGAATGCTTCCAGGGTATCAGCCAGTTCGGTATAAGTGGTAGGCATGGGCAGGCCAAGCTCCTCCAGCCATACCTTGTTGATGTACATTTCATTGGCGGTAATAGGGCGCATGGGCAGCTTCTTGGGCAGGCTCCAGATCTTGCCGTCTGCATCCTGGCAAAGGGCTTTCATCTCAGGATCCTTCTCAAAGATCGCGCTCAGGTTTGGCATGTACTGCGGAATCAGGTCGGTCAGTTCCACAAAGAAGTCCGTATTGGGAACGATGTCCGCATCCGTCAGGGAGATGGAACCGAAGAAGGCGTCCGGCATGGCGCTCAGCCCGGTGGCCAGCATCAGGGACTTCTGATCGCCCCAGTTGCCGTTCCAGTAGGGCTGCCATTCGATGGTCACACCGGTCTTCTCACTGATTTCCTTCAGGAAAGCGGTTTCGGTAAAGTCGAT
>JAGAAC010000015.1 GCA_017615475.1 Clostridia bacterium | reverse complement strand
TTCCCTGCCGACGGAACTGGACGATATCCGCCGCCACATCATGCAGCTGGAAATTGAGGAAGCCGCCCTGAAGAAGGACGACGATCCCCTTTCCCGCGCTCATCTGGAGGACGTCCAGAAGGAGCTGGCGGAACAGCGCGATGAATTCAACACCATGAAAGCCCGCTGGGAAGCGGAGAAGAACGCCATCGGCAAGGTAACCGCCCTGCGGGAGGAAATCGAGCGCGTCAACGCCGAGATCGAGCAGGCGGAGCGTTCCTATGACCTGAACCGTGCTGCCGAGCTGAAGTACGGCGAACTGCCGAAGCTGAAGCAGGAGCTGGAAAAGGAAGAAGCCATTGCCGAAGAAAGCAAGGGAGAAAACAGCCTCCTGCGCGACCGGGTCACCGAAGAGGAAATTGCCCGGATCGTCGGCCGCTGGACCGGCATCCCCGTCTCCAAGCTGATGGAAGGCGAGCGGGAGAAGCTGCTTCATCTGGAAGATGTCCTGCATCAGCGGGTGATCGGCCAGGATGAAGCCGTGAAGAAAGTCTCCGAAGCCATCCTGCGTTCCCGTGCCGGCATCCAGGACCCGAACCGTCCGCTCGGTTCTTTCCTGTTCCTGGGACCCACCGGCGTCGGTAAGACCGAGCTGGCCAAGGCCCTGGCCCAGGCCCTGTTTGATGATGAAAAGAACATGGTCCGGATCGATATGTCCGAGTACATGGAAAAGTTCAGCGTCTCCCGGCTGATCGGAGCGCCGCCCGGATATGTGGGTTATGATGAAGGCGGCCAGCTGACCGAAGCTGTCCGCCGCCGTCCCTACTGTGTGGTTCTGTTCGATGAAGTTGAAAAGGCCCATCCGGATGTCTTCAACGTCCTCCTGCAGGTGCTGGATGACGGCCGGATCACCGACAGCCAGGGCCGTACCGTGGACTTCAAGAACACCATCCTGATCATGACCAGCAACCTGGGCAGCGAGTTTATCCTCGACGGTATCGCTGACGGAGAAATCACCCGGGAAGCCAGGGACCAGGTGGACCGCCTGCTGAAGACCCGCTTCCGTCCCGAATTCCTGAACCGTATCGATGAAATCGTCTGCTATAAACCCCTGACCCGGAACGAGATCGGCTCCATCGTTGGGCTGATGATCGCCGGCCTGAACCGCCGTCTGGAGGACAAGCAGCTGAAGGTCACCCTGACCGATGCGGCCCTGAACGCCGTCATCGACCGGGGCTTCGATCCCGTCTTCGGTGCCCGTCCCCTCAAGCGTTACCTGCAGAGCAAGGTGGAAACCCTCATTGCCCGTAAGGTCATCGCCGCCGACGTGGCTCCCGGTACAGAGCTTGTCGTCGACCTGGATGCAAACGGCGAGATCATCATTGTGTGACAAGGAAACGGTTCTGCTGTCACAAACAAACCGGATACCGCAGATCTGCGGTATCCGGTTTTTCATATTCTCTTACTTGCTTTTTCGTCTTTGGGAATAATCTTGCGGACACTCTTAACCAGGTCAATGGTCTCTTCTTTGGTCATATAAACGGTTTCCAGCACAAACCATTTTTCATCATTTGACCATGTGATCCTGTTGAATAAATCATCCGGATTCTCATCTGTTACCATCAGTGCCGGCCGGTCATTGATTGTAATCTCTTTTACATCAACTTCCTCAATCCCCTGGGTTGATATCGTGTTGAATGTGTTTTCATCAAAGCGGATAATCCGTCCGTCTGCAGATCTGTACTCTACACCCGGCATTTCAGGTTCAGTATAAATATACGTCATTGTAAAGTCATCCGGAATCCTGGAAGGATAATAATCACCCGGCCAGTCAGCGGGAACATCAAAGGCTTCCCTTGTGTTCTCCTCAAAGCTGATATTTGCCACGCCCTCCTCCTCATCAATATGGATCAGGAGCTCAAGGATCGATGACCGGAAAGACTCATTCTTCGCAATCGCTATTGTTGTGCCAATCGCTGCAACAAGAATCAGGCATGCCGCTATTTCCGCAATCCTCGGTAAAATCCGAAGAATCTTCGCCTTCCTCTTTTCCTTAGTCTTTTGACGCTCTGCTTCTTTCAGTGCTGCCCGCATCCGTTCGCGAAGCCTTGCGGCCATTTCTTCCTGCTCAGGCGTCAGCGGTTCCTCGCTCTTTTCTGTTATTTCCCTGATTTCCCTCAGCCTGTCCTGTTTGTATACCATACGGATCAGGTCATCGATATACTCATCCTCAGCTCCGATGAATACATCCTCTGGTCTGCTCATGCCCGCACCTCCTCTCTGCGAAGGGCTTTTTGTATATGCTTTCTCGCCCTGACAATCGATTGCCTGACTGCATCCGGAGTTACATCCAGTATTTCAGCGATTTCCTTGTATTCCAGTCCTTCTTCAAATCTCAGCCGGATGGCCGCCTGCTCATTCTCAGGCAAAGCGTTGATAATCCCGCGGACAATCTCCAGCTGATCCCGGACCTCAACCAGCCGTTCAACATTATCTGCCGCAGAGATATTTTCCTTACCCTGATCAGACAGGTATAAAAAGTGTTTGTTTATCATTTTCTGCCTTCTCAAACGGGTGAACGCCGTATTCCGGACAGTTGTAATGATATAGGTTGTGAGGGCTTTGGGCTCAAGCGAACGGATACGGTCCAGTTTGACATACAAAGCCAGCAGGCTGTCATTCACAACCTCCTCAACATCCTGATGATTATCCAGATAAAAGGATGCCGTGGAAATCATCAGCTTATAGTACTTTGTGTACAGATCTGCCATCCACTCCTGATCCCCGGGATCTTCTATCATCTGGATTAAAACCGGTACAAACATCTTCTTTTCCCCCTGTTGACCTGGCTATTGTTTTATTGGATTCCCAATAGGCTTTATAGAAGCAGATTATACCGGCCGCTGAAAGCAATGTCAAAGATGTGTGTACAAATTTTACATCTTTTACATTTTATGACCGCCTTCTCCCCCATGGATCATCATTCCCTTCCCTCAATCCTCTCAAAACAGCATATGATTCAGAAATGTGTCCTTTGCAGGAGTCCCTGCACTTATATAAACAACTGAACGCCTGTTTTGTGACACATCTGATCGTTTTTGCGATTGGTATTTTGAGCATAAGAACACACCAAAAACACCCTTAGGTCTTAAACAAATCCGCTCTGTTGGGTATAATGCGGTCTGTACGAAAAAAAAGGTTCAGAAAAAAATGCAGCTTTTTCATTCTGCTCCGTCTAATAGGTGAAAGGAGTTGGTACTGTGCCTCAGGAGATTCAGGAAAGCAGCCGTTCAGTCATCGAGCGGCTGATGGAACAGTACGGCAGCAGCCTATTGAGAATGTGCGCTCTCTATCTGAAGGACGCGGATCTCGCGCAGGACGCTGTGCAGGAGACATTCATCAGGGCATACCGGCATTTAGACAGTTATCGCGGGGAAAGCTCAGAAAAGACCTGGCTGACAACCATAGCCATGAACGTCAGCCGTGACATGCTGAGAACCGCCTGGTTTCGCCATCAGAGCCGGTCAACAGATATCGACACGCTGCCCGAACAGCCTGCTGTTTTTGAATTTCCGGACAACACGGTACTGACCGAGGTCATGCGTCTGCCCGCAAAATACCGGGAAGTGATCCTTCTCCGGTATTACGAAGGACTCAAACTGAAGGAAGTCGCAAGCGCGCTGGGATTATCCGACGGCAGGGTCCGGTCCCGACTGAACAAAGCCAATGAACTGTTACGGGACGTTTTAAAGGAGTGGTATTACAATGAAGAACAATGAATTTAAGGAGCTCGTTGACCAGAACCTTTCCGGGCTCGTATGGGATGAGCGGAAGCGCCAGAAGGTGCTTCACGCTCTCAGCGAGGAGGAAAAGCCTGTGAAGAAGTTTTCTGCTACTTTTATTCTGATTGCCGCGATTCTTTGCATCAGCGTTGCCGCACTGGCAGCAGGGTTGGTTTTTTCAAAGAAAGTGGATGCTGTGCAGCTGGCGGACAGCGCACTTGAACAGAAATACGGGATTACACCGGCGATGCAGACCTATTTCACCAGGGAGGTAGTCGGTGAAGGAAATAATGCAACGGTAACCTATAAGGGAATGAATGAGTTTGCCTATGTGCTGGGCGATTATACTGTGGCGATCAAAGACGGAAAGGCTGAAACAGCCTGGTCCCGCGACGGTGAAGACACCGCGGGCGGATTTGACGCGGATGCCTGGGGAACGGAACAGCTGACAGAAATGATGCGAATCAATAAAGAAACCTTTGGGATGGAACCGTTCCGGAGTAAAGCGATCGCCATCGCGGCTTCCCATGGCATTGAAGAAACCGCCGGAAGCAAACTGAGTGAAGAGGAAAAAGAAGCGCTTCGGAGCCTTCAGCAGAAGGAATCAGAGGCAGCGGAAAAGGCTGCCAAACTGTCCATCCCTGAAATGGAAACAATCGGCAGAGAAGCGGTTGCAGTCCGGTATGCTTTCAATCAGGATCAGATTGATCATCTGGCATGCCTGGAAGAAAACGGCTGGTATCTGCTGCTGGGAGAAGAAAAGATTCCGTGCTATGAATTCTGGTTCTACCTGGGCTATGATGAAGACGGATACGAGGGAGAAGAAGGCAAAGGAATATATTATGTTGCCGTCAATGTCGAGACCGGTGTTGTGGAAGACCTGGAATATGAATCGGACCTGAGCGGCAACGGCTGATCCCGGAAACACCTCTTATGGTTGCCCTTTACGGGGCAGCCTTTTTTCTTTTCGGCAGAAATGATAAACTGTTTGATAATTTGACAGGCGTAAACAGAATTCTGTCGCATATACGATATTTTTCTTCTCTCATTTGTCTATATGAGTACAGGAGGTGATGATCACGTGAGCAATGTTACGGGCCCGGACACTGCTCCGAATCGGAATCTGAAGTTTGAAGAACTTGTAGACAAGTATCAGAAACCGGTGCTTCATATGTGTTATCTCTATCTCTGCGACAAATCGTTGGCGGAGGATGCCGTACAGGACACCTTCCTGAAGGTTTATAAGAATATGGAGAATTTCCGGTATGAAAGCAGTGAGAAAACATGGATCATGAAGATCGCCGTCAATACTTGCTACAACATCAATCGTTCCGGCTGGTTCCGCTTTTTTAACCGTCAGGTCACGCCTGAAATGATGCCGGATAAAGCCGTTCAGACAAATGAAGACGATGAAGAATTAACGACAGCCATTACAAAGCTGCCGATCAAGCTGCGGGAAGTCATTCTTCTGTATTATTATCAGGGACTGAAAGTAAACGAGATAGCGGATGTTTTGGGCATTTCACAATCCTCCGTTTCCGGCCGGCTGAAACGGGGACGTGAAAAGCTGAAAAGTATGCTGGAAGGGAGAGAGCTTGATGATTAATAAGAAGATTTCAGCCGATGAACTCCATGCTGCTGTTGAACGACAGCTTTCCGGCCTGAAACCGGATCCCTGGCTTGCTCAGCGCATCGAAGCATCTGCCAAGGAGGATAAACCAGTGAAAAAGTTTTCTGCTACATTTATTCTGATCGCCGCGATTATCTGCCTGAGCGTGACAGCCCTGGCCGCGGGACTTATTTTTTCCCGGAAGGTGGACGATATGACCCTGGCAAGCCGGGAGCTTGAAAAAGCATATGGCGTCACATCCACCATGCAGGGCAGCTATTTTGAGAGAGAAGTTAAACAAACGGATCAGGAAACAGTTGTCTCATACGCAGGCCTTGAAAACCTGCGCTATGTGCTCGGTGAGTATACCGTAACCGTAAAGGATGGAAAAGCAAACGCAGTCTGGAGCCATGACGGCGAAGACACAGCCGGCGGATTTGACGCGGATGCCTGGGGCGTAGAACAGTTGAATGCCATGCTGGACTGGGATAAGAATAATCACGATCCCTATCAGCTCGGTTATTATCCTCTTGCCGCGGCAATTGCTCAAAGGCATCAGGCAGAAAACCTCCCGAACGGAATGCCTTCGGAAGAGGAGATCAATGCCATTACGAAGCTTCGGCAGGAAGAAGATAACCGGTCACGGTCCGCGGCAAAGCTTACAGAAACGGAAATGATCGAACTGGCCCGCCGGGCCGTGGCTGCTGTATATGGCCTGACCGATGATCAGATGAATCTCATCAGATGCCCCCAGGAAACCGGGAATATCGATGAAGATGAATGCTATTACGGGATGGAAGACGATAAACCGGTCTTTTACGTATGGTTCTACCTCAGTCAGGGGCAGGTCAGCGGTACTCCGGGCGCCCGTCCGGATTTTATGGAAAAGGACGGAATCTATGTGGTGGACGTCAACGTGGAAACCGGTGTTATCGAATCCACTCTTTATGATTCCGGACTGGGTGCAAACGAATAATGACGAGAAAACCCTTTCACGCTGTCCCCATGCGGGGCAGCCTTTTTTTCACGAAAATGATAAAAAGATCCGGTTTTTTCGTCTATTAAGTGAACCTTTTTCCCGTTCGGGATGTCTATAGGGTGTATCGGCCGATACAGGAAAGGATTGGGCGCCCATGACTGAATTTGAATTTGAGCAGCAGGTAACCGCGCTTACCCAGCAGATGTACCGGGTTTCCGCCAGCCTGCTGCGCAGCCCCCAGGACCGGCAGGATGCCGTGCAGGAATGCGTATGGAAAGCCTGGCGCAAGCTGCCTCAGCTGCGCGATGAGAATCTCTTTAAGGCCTGGATCATGCGCATCCTCGTCAACGAATGCAAACGCATGCACCGCGCCCACTGGCGCGAAGTGGCAGTGGAAGAGATAGAGGTCGAACAACCGGACGGCGTGGACAACCGCCTGCGGGACGAAGTGCTTCACAGTGCTGTGATGCAGCTCCCCGAAAAGCTGCGGCTGACCGTAACACTCTTTTATATCGACGGCTTTTCCATGCGCGAAACCGCGCAGATCCTTCACTGTCCCGAGGGGACCGTGAAGCAGCGATTGCACCGGGCGAGAACCGCACTGCGTACTTTGCTGGAAGAGGAGGTGTAAGGAATGAAGGATTTAAACTGGAAAGACTGCTTTGAGCCTGCTCCGGAAGCTTTTGAGCGTTCCGTTCAGTATGCGCTGCAGACAAAAACGGAGGAACAACATATGAAACGGATGATTCCGCGGTCCGCGGTGATCGCTTTTGCCCTTATCCTGGCCCTAATGGCCACTGCCCTCGCCTTCAGCGGGGACATCCTGAACTTCCTGCACACGGATAACATCGGCGAAGTACAGATTCAGAAACCGGATGTCAAGGTGGAATACGCGAAAGACGGAATCCTGAAGGAGGTCCGTGTTGACGAAGCCGTATGCGACGGCCGTTCCGTCCACATGCTGGTCACCTGGACCGCCGACCCGGAAAAGGGCGCGCTGCTCTGGGGTTCTGACTGGATGGAGGATCC
>JAGAAC010000014.1 GCA_017615475.1 Clostridia bacterium | reverse complement strand
GCGTCTGGGTATCGGCAAAATGCTGATGGACCGCGTGGAACAGCTGGCTCTTCAGGAAGGCGCGCCGTATATCGGACTGGCTTCAGGGATCAGGAGAACAGAAGCCCACGCCTTTTATGAACGGCTGGGCTTTCAGAAAACATCCTTCTGGTTCAGGAAGAACCTGGAATAAGGAAAGTGAGAACAGTGATGGAAAAGGCAACCCGAAAAGCATTGGCAAAGGTCGCGGAAGAAAAGGCCCTGCTTCCCTTTCACGGGTATATTGAAGGCAAGGAATCCAATCTTGAGCCCCTTATCCGGTTTTTCCCCGGGTGGACCCTGCAGGAAGCAGACGGCGTATGGTGTGCAGCCTTCGTGTACTACTGTTGCAGGGAAGCAGGGTTTGATCTCCCCATCCGGCCGGACGAATGCAGGTCCTGCCATCTGGCGGGATGTATCGCCTGGGAAGAGTGGGCGATTGGCGATGACCGGATCGGTTACTATAAAGGAACGGATGCCTTTGTGCCGGAAGCCGGTGATACTGTTCTTTATGACCGGGTCTTCAACAATCAGGAGCATGACCATATCGGCATTGTTCTGCGGAAACGCGGAAACACCCTCATCGTTGCGGAAGGTAATAAGGACAACATATCGCAGATTGTGGAACGTCCGCTGGACGAACATATCCGGGCGTATATCAGGATTCCGGACGGATATCGGTATGACCGTACCGGTCGTCCGCTGTTCATTGGCTTTAAGGGGAAAAACAACGCGTCTGCCGTCCTGGTCCGGTCAGTCTCACCTGGCCATTCCCTGCTCACAAATTCCTTTACAGGGCTGAAGAAAGATATTGAAGCCGTCAAAGCTGACTGTGGTCCTGTGTATCTTTTCGGCGTTGATAAAAACCTGAAGGATTCGTTCCGGATCGAAAAGGTTGCGGAAAAAGGAGGCAGCCGGCTTGAAACCTGTCTCGATACAGATGCCCTTCGGAAACAGCTGGAAGCTTCCGGAATCAGAACTTGTGTTTCAGAACGCCCGACAAAATACCTGTGCAACGAAGCTTATTGGGAACTGCTGCGCAAATTCGGCGGCAAGGCTGTTTTGATCCATATACCCACAATCAGGTATAATGACGAAAGCTGGCCTGCAAAAATACAGCAGGCCCTGCTGTGATTCCGGCAGGCATCTTTCCCGTGCGGGGGCTTCTGAAAACAAGAAGCCCGGCGTTTTTGCCCGTCGTAAAACGAGGTGAACAATTTGATGACAGACGGTCATATCCATATTGAGCGTGGTCCCTATACCCTGGAATGGATCAATGAATTTGTGAACAAAGCAGTGGAAATGCAGCTGGATGAAATCCGGCTGCTGGAACACTGCTACCGGTTTGAGGAATTCGTCCCCATGTACGGTTCTGTCTGCGCTTACAGCGATTATGTGAACACCTGGTTCCACAGCCAGGCCGGCGTGCTGAAGCTTTCGGATTATCTGGAGCTGATCAGGAAGGTCAGGAACGAGCATTATCCCGTTACTATTAAATTCGGCCTGGAGATATGCTATTTCAAAGAACATGAATCCTTCATCGCGGAACAGGCCAAAGGCAAAGGCTTCGACTTCCTGCTGGGAAGCATGCATTTCGTGGATGATTTCGCCTTTGACCATAAGGCGGAACACTGGGCCGGAATCGATGTGGACAGGATTTACCGCAGGTATTTCGAGGATTCTGTTGCCCTGGCGGAAAGCGGGTTGTTTGACGGCATCGGTCATCCGGATACCATTAAGCTCTTCGGGCATAAACCGTCTTATCCGCTGACCGGGTATTATGAAGACCTGGCTGCCGCCCTGGCGAAAAACAATATGTATGCGGATCAGAACAGCGGGGCTGAAAGAAGATGCCCCGGCACCTCCCTCGGCATGGAGCCGGAGCTGCTCCGTATCCTGAAAAAGCATCATGTACCGGTCATCACTTCTTCGGACGCGCACCGTCCGGAAGATGTCGGATACAAAATCAAAGAGCTGAACGACTGCATCCGGAACTGCTGACTGCAGGGAGCTTTCCGGAGGAAAGGATCTGATTCCATGAAGATCATTGCCATTGCCGCCGTAACGGCCGGCGGGAAAACCACCGTTGTCAGCGAAATCAAAAAGCGCCTTCCCCGCTGCGCCTCCCTGCACTTTGATGATTACTCCTTTGAGGGGGAAGTGGAGGATTTTCACCGGTGGGTCCTGGACGGCGCGGACTATGACGTATGGAACCTTTCTCCCCTGAAGTCGGACATCGAAAAAATGATCAGCAGTCGGGAGTATGATTACCTGCTGCTGGATTATCCCTTTGCTTATCTGAACACGCAGATCAAAGACTATATCGATTGCGCCGTCTTCATCGATACCCCGCTGGATATCGCCATGGCCAGAAGAGTCCTCCGGGACATGAAAGACGCCTCCGCCGATGAAATCAGGGCCGAAATGGAAATCTACCTGAACCATGCCAGGATTGCCTATGTCCATATGTTGGATACCGTGCTTCCCTCCTCTGATTACGTGGTTGACGGATCAAAGAATCTGGAAAACATCACAAGTGAGATCATAAACATCATCCTCGAAAAATAATACAATGGAGTATCAAACCGCTGTAAGGGAGGATGATATTCATGAACATACAGGATTATCTCCGCGGAAACCGGGTTTCTGAAATCAAAGCGGGCCAAAGCGGAGCGGATGTCTGGGAGATTAACGGGGAAGCCGTTCTGAAGCATATAGAGCGCGGCAGGCTGGAGAATTCCCTCTTTGACACTTATTCCCGTGAAGCCCTGTTCTACCGGGATAAAGCGGGCACCGCCGACTATCTGCCGCAGGTTCTGCAGGTGGAAATTGTAGAAGATGAGATTATCCTCCTCCTGAAAAAATACAGCAGTCCGGACCGCAGGTCTCTTGACGATTCCCTGCTCCTCCGGATTGCCCGCACCCTGGCCCGGATTCATACCGACACGGTTCCCGGATTTCTGGGTTGCTGCGAAAGCCCTTCAGAGTCCCTTTCCCCGGAGTGTATCGGGGAATGTCTGGCCGGATGGAAAAGTATCCTGGACGAACACGCCGGCGTTTTTGACTCAGTCCCTTTGACTGCCATTGCGAAAAAGATCAACCGTATCATCGCATGGCATAATATGGAGGAACGTGTCCTGGCTCACGGAGATTTTCATTTTGACAATCTTCTCCTGGACGACCGGGGAAACATCCTGGTCTGTGACTGGCAAGGCGTAAACCTGGGAAGTCCCTCTGCCGACCTGAGCTTCTTTATGAGCCGCCTCGATTCGGACGGGATCACGGTTGATCCTGTTTTCTTCCTGCAGGCCTATGCGGACGCGGTGCGGGATCTGACCGGCCATGCGGTGGACACCGCCGGCATAGCGGGGCACATTGCTGCCGCAAACGTAATCACTTCCTTCCGCTTCTGGCATCAGTTCCTGCATGGTGCGGATACAGACCGGGTCCGGACAATCTACGGCAAAATGGCCGATGATTTCCGCCGGCTGGAAGGCATGAACGGCATTGCGTGATAATACAACAGACGGAGAGTGAATATGGTCATACTGATCGCAGGTGCGTCCCATACCGGCAAAACACTGCTGGCCCAGCGGATGCTTGAGAAATATCATTATCCTTATTTGTCCATTGACCATCTGAAAATGGGGCTGATCCGCAGTGGAAACACAAAGCTCACGCCGTCGGATGACAACGCCCTGACAGCATACCTGTGGCCCATTGTCCGGGAAATGGTCAAAACAGCCGTTGAAAACCGGCAGAACCTGGTCGTGGAAGGCTGCTATATCCCCTTTGACTGGCGTCAGGATTTTGACAACAGGTACCTGCCTTCCCTCCGGTTTATCTGTCTGGCCATGACCGATCAGTATATCGATGGGCATTTTGATCAGATCATACGCCACGGTTCAGAAATTGAAGACCGTCTGGATGATTCCGACTGCACTGTCATCAGCCTGAAGGAGTCCAACCGTCAGCTCATCAGAGGGTATCAAAACGCTGGAGAACAGGTTGTCCTGATTGATTCCGATTATGAAAAGGTCATTGACATCCTGCTGGAAGGAATGAATCCGGCCGTGAAATGATGACCTGACCGATGCGGTTATGTTATAATCGGGAGGATTATCTGACCGAGATCACAGAAAGGATTCATCATGGATTATATATTCATCATCGGGCCCAGTGCCGTGGGCAAAACCACGCTGGCAAAGGAATTGTATCAGCATTACTGCGGCGTATATATTGAGCAGAACCAGGTGCCCGAATTTTGTATCCCGGAAGGCACGGAAGATGTCGGTGTCTTTGAGGAAACGCTGTGCTGGGAAAACACGCTGGCCCAGATCCGGTACTTTCATGACCGGGGCTTCCGGAACATCGTTGCGCTGGACTTTGACGACATCCGGACCAGGGAGCTTCCGCTGATCTTCAAAGGCAGCGAGTTTATCACCCTGAAACTTGTTTCCGGGGATCCGGAGCAGATCCGCCGGCAGATGACCCACCGGCATAACAACGAAGGCGGGCTCTTTCTCCCGGACTATGTTGAAAGAGCAAACGCTGTCATCAAAGCCCGGAAGCTCCTGCCCAATGAGGTACAGATTGATGTGGCCGGAAAGACGAAAGAAGAGGTGCTGGCGGAAGCCATCCGCGTCATTGACAGTTTCTCCCCTGCAAAAGATTACGAATATGAGCTGGATGATGAGCATCATTACCTGTCATGGGTGCGGAGCCGGAAACTGGTTTAACCCGTCGGAAAGGAGCGTTTGGTATGGACCGGAAGATAAACAGGGAACAGATCGAGGCATTGTATGAAGCCCGGTTCCTGAACATGTATGACCTGCAGTACGCTGAAGGAAAGCATTATTTTGAGGCGACGCGGCGGGGAAAAGACAATCTTGTGGTGAAAAAAAGCGATGCGGAATTCCGTGAAATGCTGCCGGATGCTGTCACAATTGCCGTTGTGCTGCACCTGCCGGGAAATGAGACCCGTCTCCTGATGTCTTACGAATACCGCTATCCTGTCGGTCAGTTCCTGCTCAGTCCTGTTGCCGGTCTGCTGGATCCGGAAGACCAGAAAAGTGATAACCCCCTGGTCAATGCCGCAATCCGCGAGATCCGGGAGGAAACCGGCCTCACGGTAAAGGAAAGCGATAAGGTTTATGTCCTGAACCCCTGTGCCTTCTCCTCTCCCGGCATGACAGACGAGAGCAATGCCTTCCTCTGTGCCGAGATTACCCTGGACAACCTGGACGACCTGAACCAGAACGGTGCCGAAGGTTCCGAACTGTTCGACGGTTTTGAACTGCTGAACCGGGAGCGTGCGCAGGCGATTTTCCGGACCGGCCGGGATGAGCACGGCAACTTCTATTCCCTTGCCGCCTGGATGGTGCTGAGTATCTATCTTTCGCTGTTCTGATTCGCATATAAAATGATTGGAGGAACAGGTCCCATGGCTGATTTCAGCATCAATGAAATGCTTGATATGCAGAGGACTCTGCAGGAAAAGTATAAGGACAAATGGGAACCCATCTCCCCGGAAACCGGAAAAAATAAACTGCTCTGGATGATCGGTGAAATCGGTGAAGTCATTGATATCATCAAAAAGCACGGAGATCAGGCTGCTTCCGAGGAAGGCGGCCAGCGCGCACATCTCGTCGAGGAACTGGCTGATGTCCTCATGTTCTATAATGACGTTCTTCTGTGCTATGGAATCACTGCTGATGAACTGAAAAGCGCCTATACTGAAAAGTTCCGGAGCAACCTGAACCGCTGGTAAGACGGAGATGCAGGGAAACAAAGATGTTTAGGAGGAAAGCCTGGTGGAAAACGAGCTCACACTGGTCTGTCCCTCCAAAGAACTGGAACAGGAAATACTCCGGTATAAGGAAGAGCATTTTGCCTTTGGCGACACGCAGGTTCACGGCACCGGCGGCCTCGCTTATTATGACGATTTTGATGAATGGCTGAACCGGATCCGTTCCCTCAGGGATAATCCTCCTGAAAACAGCGTCCGGACCAGCACTTTCTTTTCCCGTCGCGTCACCGACGGAAAGCTGATTGGATGCATCAAGATTCATCATACGCTGACAGCGGAGCTCGAAAGCGGCGGGCATATTGCCTATGGCATCCGGCCGTCTGAACGCCGCAAAGGATATGGACGGCAGCAGCTGCGTCTGGGGCTGGAATTTGCAAAACAGCTTGGGCTCCGGCAGGTTATCATTGCCTGCGATCAGGAAAACGCCGCCTCCGCCGGAACCGCCATGAGCTGCGGCGGAAACCTGATCAGGGAATATATTGAAGACGGCATCATCAGGCAGCACTACTGTATTGATTTATGAATCATCAGGAGAATCCGGCATGAAAGTTATCATCCTCAACGGCCCCATGGGTGTGGGAAAAACCACCGTGGGAAAATATATCGCGGATCACAATCCCGGGACAGCCTTCATTGACGGCGACTGGTGCCTGGATCTCCATCCCTTCGTCGGAAACCGTGAAACAAAAGCCATGGCCGTCGATAACATCCTCCACATGATTCGCAATTATATGAGCTGCTCGCTCTGTAAGATGATCATCCTCGTATGGCTGATGGATGATCCCTGGGTGCTTCAGTCCATCACCGACGGGCTTTCCGCCTTGCATGCGGACGTAAAGAATGTTACCCTTGTCTGCGATCGGGAAAACCTGATCCGGCGCTGGGAAAACGATCATACCTGTGAATGGCGGACGGATGAGTGGCTGAAAGTCAGTCTCGCTTCCCTCCCCGCTTTCGCCGCCATGGAACACACGGTCGATACCGGCAATCTGTCTGTGGAGCATATTGCGGACAGAATCATGAAACTCTGATTTGTGAAAAGGAAACAAAAGGAATGGTTGAAGTCAGATTCTATGACAAAGTGAATGACGCCCTGCTGAAGTTTGCGGTGATCATTGCCCGGAGTAACGGAAAATGGGTTTTCTGCAAGCATAAGGATCGTAATACCTATGAGATTCCAGGAGGCCACAGGGAACCCGATGAGGACATCATGGAGACGGCCTGCCGTGAGCTTTATGAGGAAACCGGTGCATTGGAATTCACCCTGAAACCGGCTTTCGTTTATTCCGTCACCGCGCCGGACAATTTTGACGGTCAGGAAACCTTCGGCCTGGTCTGCTGTGCGGATATACAGCGTTTTGAAG
>JAGAAC010000075.1 GCA_017615475.1 Clostridia bacterium | reverse complement strand
TGGAAACCGCCTCCGCCGAATCCGCCGCCGCCATGGAAGCCGCCGCCTCCGCTCCGGAAACCGCCGCCGCGGTAGCCTCCGCCTGAAGAGCTCCTGTGCACCACTTTGCGGCTCAGCGTCTTGGCAGCGATCGCCGCACCGGCGCCAACCGTGGCAGTAATAATATCAGGCATATGCACCTTCACTTCCTGCTCCAGACGGGCGGAAATGAACAGGTAAGCCAGCAGGATGGCCGCGATTACCGCCAGCAGCGCGTTGCTGACATAGCGCATGGTGCCTGTGACGTTTTCGCCCTTCAGCACCCGGAGCATCTGGTTGAACGCGGTCAGCACACAGGTTTTGTATTCCTTGTCCGTGGCATAGGCGGATACATTGTCCGTGATTGTGTATCCCTTGGCCCGGGTCATTGTTTTCATGACATCGTCGCTGGACCACACCAGCAGCTGTCTGGTGGACATGTCGATCACGAAAATCGTGCAGTGCCCGGTAAACATCAGGTTGGCCCAGGCTTCGGTCTTGTCCTCCACATACTCCCTGGACGGTCCGGCATAAGTGTACAGGCCCACATTGCAGTACTCTGTGATGCCCATCATCGTGTTGAATACGTCCTCGTAATCGCCGGTATCCAGCAGGGACCCGGCATCCTCAATCACAGCAATATAGCCGGATTCCTCGTTGGTCCGTCTCAGCACCTCCGCGCCGACCGTACAGGGAAGCAGCAGCAGAATCAGGATAAAAGCGATAATCCTTTTCACAGCATTTCACCTCCCTGATGGCTTTCAAACTGCGGAGGAGTGTTCGAGCAGGACCTGTTGTACAGCCGCAGGAGCTGCAGGCATTCCAGCACAACGCCGGCCATGATCACCAGCGTCACAATATATACTGGTGCGTCAGCGCTGTGGAAAGGATCCAGGATCATCAGCAGGCAGCCGCCGATCATTGCGGCAAAAGTAATCATACAGCCGATGGGAAGCGAAGCCCCTTCACCCATAAAGATCAGGATTCCCATCAGAACCGTCAGGCCTATGGCTCCATAACGGTATATGCTCACATTGTTCATACTGGCGGAAACATACTGCATAACGAAATAGGTTGCCGCGCCTGTAGCCAGTGCCCCGAGATACCGGAAAATGCCGTGGTTCTTCTGGCGGTTCACCCGTTTCTGCAGCCGTTTCATCTTCTCCATCCGGTCCTGCACATTCACGGTCTGTCCCTTGATCACCGCTTCCGCCATTTCTGTATCGTGGATCCGGGTTCTCCGTCCGTTCACCGCAATCTGGGCAAAGACGGCCAGGATCATCGCGGCGCACATGACCATTTCCGGCCGCAGGGTCAGGAACCGGTCAAACAGCAGGTAAAGAACTGCCGCCAGGCCCAGCGCCACCAGTGCGAACCGGGAAATATCCATCGGGATATCCGCCCACATTTCGCCCGTCACCGCGTTCTGCACGGCATACAGCACCCGGCTGCCGCTCTTCATGGACATGAACCATACCGGCAGCAGGGTGTCGCCGGTGTAATCGGCCTTGGCCTTGGATGCCAGCGCGGTTTCCACGTCTGCCGTGGAATAATGGGACGGGTCATTCTTCAGGGCAGGGATCGTCTGTTCAAAGCCTTTGCGGATCGCTTCGGACTTGGCATACGGAACATAGATATCCGGGTCCGTGTCCGCCACGTCCGCGTAAAAGCCGCTCAGATAAGCCGGGGAGAACGGCATGACCTTATCCCTGGCTTCGCTTGAAACGGAAATGGCCTCGGAAATGTTGTCCGGCATTTCCCGGGAAGCATCATGCATTATTCCCTCATAGGAATGGTTCAGTTCCACCTTTGTTTTGTAATGATAGGTGGCGTTCCCCTTTTCCTCTTCCCCCTCGAGGGTTACTGTTCCCTTCACACTGGCGTTGTAGGTATGATAGGGCACATAAATTCCGCGGAAGCTGTCAGCCGTGATATCCCGTTTCAGCCGGTGATCGGCGCAGAAGCTTTTGGCAAGCATGCCCTTGAACTTTGTAAAGCATTCCTCCCGGGTGATCTGGAAAGGAATCACCTTTTCCGGAGGTGTGTATTCCGCTTCCTGCTTTTCCAACATCACGGAAGAACCGCAGTAGCTGCAGAAAGAAGCCGCAGCGGTATTGATCGCGTGGATTTCCGCACCGCAGGTCGGGCAGGTCAGCAGTTCCACGTCAAAACTGCTTCCCGCCTGCCGGGCTTCCTTTTCATCCGCCTCGGCAATGCTCATCATCCGGTCACACCTGCCGCATTTCAGCTGTTGTGACGGAATATCAAACAACATCTGGGATCCGCATCCGGGGCAACTGTACATGAATGTTCCTCCTGAAGACTTATTTCAGTCTGTTCTTAAACCAGACAGTAATCAAATGGAAGTCCCTCGCTGTTGCGGCAAACAGGCCGCCCTTGAAAGCACCCACCAGCACCGACATCAGCACCGGCCCGCCGATCAGGCCGAGGATTCCGCCGAAGCGCATACCCACAAACATGCCGACCAGGCTCTCCAGGGGTGTAATGCCGATGGAATCGGACATCAGTTTCGGTTCCAGCACCCGTCTCAGCAGCTGCAGACCCAGGGTCAGCACCAGCAGCAGAACACCCGCCTGGGCATTGCCCAGCAGGAACTGGAAGATACTCATCACGATATAGGGCACGCCGCTGCCGATCATCGGCACCAGCTCCATCACGCCGCAGAAGAGGGCGGTAATGCCCGCGTAGGAAAATCCGAAGATGGTCAGGTAAATCCAGGAAACGATCCAGACGATCAGGCCGAAGGTGCCCTGAACCCGCAGGTAGCCGAACAGGCTCTTCAGCGTGGAATTGGTCAGCTGGGTTGTCCTGCTGTCCTGTTTCCGGCGTTTTCCGCCCGGCAGGTAGCTGCGGATCTCGTCATAGTTCTTGGCAATAAAGTACAGGCCGATGGTCAGGAAACTGATATAGATGATGCTGTAAGGCATGGCTGTCGCGAGACCCACAGTGGAATCCACCACGTACTTGGCGGCATTCCCGGCAACGCCTGTTCCCCAATCGGTAATTTTTGTCAGCAATGACCTCGTAGAGTCCTCGACCCAGGCTGCCACTCCGGGATCCGCGTTTTCCCGGACATGCGTCAGCAGGTTGCTGAACGCCTGACGGATCGTATTAATGGTTTCTGTTACCATATCCCCGGAGTTATTGATAACTTTAGGCGCCTGTTCGATAGCAAAGACCAGCAGCCAGATAATCAGCCCCAGGAACAGGAACAGCAGCAGGAGCACCGGGATCAGTGAAGCGGGGCTCCGTTTCAGCTTGATCCGTTTCTGCAGGAAGCGGATCACCGGCTGCAGTGCCGCAGCGATCGGAACAGCGATGATAAACGGAGAAAGCTTATCCCAGACTTCGGGCAGTACCCAGCGCACAACAGCAAAAGCCGCGGCAACACCCAGCATCCGCAGAAGCAGCCGCTCAGCCGCTTTTCTTTCTTCGCTCATACGCTCACCGCCTTTCAGGCAAAAAACTATTGTTTATTGTACCTCTGTCCTTCTGTCTTTGTCAAAAAGAAAAAGCCCCTCAGCGGAGCTTTTTCACGGCTTCTGCAATTTCATCCGCACTGTTCAGCGGCTGCACATACCCTTCCAGCAGCTTTGCCTTCACGCTCAGTCCCCTGGATCGGGGATTCAGGAAGATCCGGCATTTTCCGCGGCCGTTCCGCGCCTCCTGGATCAGGTTCATGGCCGGTGCGTTTCCGTCAAAGGCCAGCAGCACCGAGTTCATCCGCTTGAACACCTCATAGGCGAAGCTTTTATACAGTCCCATTCCGGAGCTTTCAATCGAAATCCGTACAGATACCCCTGCCTCCTGCAGGCGTTTTTTCTCCGCCCGGCTGATGCGGGTGGGCACAATGGCGGCAATCCGGAACCGTCCCCGGTTCATTTCCGCCAGCCGTCCCTCCAGTCCGGTCAGGCTGTGCCCGATCACAAAGAAGGTTTCTGCCGGATTCAGCGTATCCATCAGCTGCCGGATCAGTTTCAGGTCTTCCTCCCGAATCACCGTCCTATGGCCGCTGTGGTTAAAGCTGCCGCCCGCCACCACTACAGGGAAAAGGCCTTCCGGCAGCGGCGCGATCAGTTCCTTCAGCTCCTCCGCCGCGTCAATCCTTCCGGATTCCTTCCACAGATCCTGGGTGATCCGCGGAGTTTCTTCCAATCTGCGCTGATACCACTTTTCCGCGTCCCCGGCACCGCAGGCTTCCCGGAAATCCGCCGTCCGCTGTTCAAACACCTGCCGGCTCCGCTGCAGGATCCGGTCATCCGCCCGGCGCATCTTTTTCAGTTCTTCAAAGCTCAGCCCCAGCAGTTTCTCCAGGGAAAGCTCCTCGTCTATGGAATCCGTTCCGTATAGAGCGCCGCCGTCTGTTCCCTGCACACAGGCGATCCCCGCCCGCAGGTACCGGCGCAGCGGATGGTTGTCCAGCCGGGAAAGGTTGTTCAGCCGCACGTTGGAAGTGATCTGGAATTCAAGGGTAACCCCCAGTTCCTTGATGTCCTCCAGCAGTTTCCTGCCCTTCGCCGTCCGCAGGTCGCAGGTATACAGTCCGTGGCCAATGCGCAGGGCCGGCATTTTCTGGCCGGGCGCCAGCGCCTCTTTCACGCAGGCAATACTGTTTGCCACGTTGTCCCGCAGGGAATCATTCTCACCGGCATGTATGCGGATCACGAAGCCCTCATGCTCTCCGGCAATCCGGACCAGTTCCCGGATCACTGCCCGCAGTTCCAGGATGTTGTTGATTTCCTCACCGATGATGTCGCTGCCTGCCACATAGGGATCCCCGGCAATCGTCCGGAGGATCTGCAGGTTGTCCGCCAGGTAGTCATTGGGGGTAATCCTGTCCCGGATGATTGTCAGCGGAATCCGGCGGATACCCGCAAGGAAGCGGAGCATGACCCCTGTTTCCCGGGTTACCGCCGGCATAATCTCATGAATTTCCCGCAGCCGCGCCGCGAAAAGCTCCCGGTTCAGCAGTGCGGTATCGGAAATCTCCGCGTATTCAATTCCCCTGCGGCGGTATTCCCGGGCGATCCACAAAAGCAGGTCCTGGTAAAGCGTATTCCTGCCGAACCGTTCCGTTTCCCTGTCCCGGCGCATCTGTTCCGCGTACGCCAGCACCTCCCGGTCCGGAATCAGCGCCAGGTTGATCCCGCTCACCGGATCCTCCGCCGGCAGTCCCTTCGTGAACACATAGCGGTACAGGTAAACCTTTTCCAGGTCCGCGAAAACCGCCTGCCCGTCCTTGGGGATGGTCAGGGAGTTCCGGATCCGGTCAATGTTGTACTGCGCGTCCACGGGATTGCCGAGGATCAGCTCCGCGAAATTGATGAAGGTATTGTCATCAATCCGGCGGTCCCGGTGTTTCCCGGTCAGCCCTGTCTCTCCCAGCGCCGTTTCCGCCGCTATCCGGCGTTCTTCCAGTTTGGCCGTCTGGGAAAGGTCGCACCGCAGGCCCAGTTTTTTAATATAGTAATAGGGATAGCGCAGCTGCCGCACCACGCCCAGGGCAATCAGCGCGTCCGGCGGCAGGTTGCCGTTCATGTGCGTATGCAGGTCCGTATGGAATTTACATTCACTGCGGATATAGGTTTTGACGATGGTTTTGGCCACGCCAAGCCTGTAGTCCCGCGTCTGGCTCATCAGGGTTTTGGAGATAGCCGGAATGGAAGCCTTCATTTCCACCCGGCCGTCCGGGAAAATGTTGGCGATCTTCGTATTCCCAAGCCGCAGGATATACATCTTCCGGTTGTCCCCGTCATAATAGCAGGGAATCTCATCCCGGATCACCTTCAGTCCCTGGTCATCCTCCCCTGTCTCCAGATTGCAGAGCCTGGCCAGGTTGGTGATCAGGTTTCCGGTATGGTGATTCGGCGTCCGGATGGTATAAAACAGGCGGTCTCCCTCCATGCAGAGGTCGACCGCAATATCCTTTTCTTTATCGAGATAGAACTGCTGAAAAAAGATCATGCCCTTTCCTTTCCCGCTCTGCGCTCCTTCAGTTCCCTTTTGCCCACTATATCACGTTCCGGAAATGCGTTCAACCCCGCGGCGATGCTGGACGCCCTTCCCCGGATGTGGTACTATGGCGTTGTTCCAGCGTGTTCACCGCCTTTTCAGGCGGTTTGTATGATCCGGAGGTTTTCCATGAATTACGAAAGTCTTGACGAAGCGCTTCGTCCCCTTGCTTCCGACGCTCTGCAGTCGATCATCTTCAGCAATCCGGTTCCCTCGAAAACAAAATACCGGAAGATCCGGGCGGAAAGAAACGGAGACGAATTCTTCGTCGCCTCCTATACGGTCACCCAGGTTTTCCACGAATCCGTCCCGGCCGCGGATATTCTTTCCTTCTGCCTGAAAACAGCAGCGGAAACCTATCGCCAGCTGAATCTCTGGCTGAATGACGGCCGGGTCATGGAAATCCTCCTGTCCAAAAAAGGAAAAGCCCACGTCAGCACCTCTGCCGCGGTTCAGGCCACTCCACTGGTCCGTTCCAAAGCCCTTCCCAACCGGCAGAAAAACCATATCCTGCAGGAAGGCATGATCGTTCCCCCGCTGGTGGATATGGGTGTCATAACTCCGGAAGGAAAGATCATCCGTTCCAGGTATGACAAGTTTAAGCAGATCAACCGTTTCCTGGAAATCATCGATGATGAGTATAAGGACTATGTTTCCGACAAGCCTCTCCGGGTGATTGACTTCGGCTGCGGAAAAGCTTACCTGACCTTCGTTCTGTATTATTACTTTGCTGAAATCAGGCATCTCGCGGTCAACATGACCGGTCTGGACCTGAAGACGGATGTCATTGAAAAGTGCAATCTCGCCGCGCAGAAATACGGCTATACCGGGCTCCGGTTTGAGGTCGGTGACATTGCCGATTATTCCCCGGATGATGATATCGACATGGTCATCACCCTGCACGCTTGCGATACCGCTACGGACTATGCCTTGTACAACGCTGTCACCTGGAATGCGAAGAAAATCTTCTCCGTTCCCTGCTGCCAGCATGAAATCAATAAAACCATCACTTCGCAGCACCTGAATGTCCTCACCCGCTACGGCATTATCAAAGAGCGCTTCTCCGCCCTCCTGACCGATGCCCTTCGGGCGGATATCCTGGAGTGCTGCGGCTACGAAACCCAGGTGCTGGAATTCATTGACCTGGAGCATACGCCCAAGAACATCATGATCCGCGCCGTGAAACGTCCCGGCGGCCCGAAGGCTGCTGAAGCCCGGAAACAGAAAATGCTGCCCGAAATCGAGGCAGCCCTGCAGGAATTCCCGGTCAAACCGACGCTGTACCGTCTCCTCCTGGAAAAGAATTCTTCGGAAGAATAAAGCGTCTGCCGCCGAAAACACGGAATCCCGCACAGAAACGTGCGGGATTCCTTTTTGTTACTTTTCAATACCCAGCAGCATCCGGTCATTATCCAGTGCCCGGCCGCTCAGCTGGCGGAACTTGTCCGTCAGGTCATTGATCGTCAGGCTGGCACGTTCTTTGCCGGTCACGTCATAGATCACTTTGCCCCGGTCCATCATCAGGGTCCTGTTGCCCAGGTCCAGGGCCGATTGCATGTTATGCGTGATCATCAGGCAGGTGATGTGGTTTTCTTCCACAATGTTCTGTGTCAGCTCCAGCACCTTTTCCGCCGTGCCGGGGTCCAGAGCCGCCGTATGCTCATCCAGCAGCAGCACCTTCGGCACGTGATAGGTCGCCATCAGCAGTGTCAGTGCCTGGCGCTGTCCTCCGGAAAGCAGGCCCACCGGCTGGCGCATCCGGTCTTCCAGGCCCATGCCCAGCAGGCTCAGCCGGTCCCGGAAGGCTTTCTTGTCCGCCGCGGAAACCCGGGACAGCCATCCGCCGTTTCCGGCTGCCAGCGCCAGGTTTTCCTCAATGCTCATATCCGGCGCGCTGCCCCGCATGGGATCCTGGAACAGGCGGCCGATCTGTCTCGCCCGCTGATGTTCCGGCACCATTGTCACGTTCTTTCCGCCCAGGTAGATTGATCCGGAATCCAGCACAAAGCTGCCGCAGATCGCGTTGAACAGGGTGGATTTTCCGGCGCCGTTCGCGCCGATGATGCTGACAAAATCCCCGTCCTCAATCTTCAGGGATACGTCAATCAGCGCTTTCTTCTCGTCCGGTGTCCCGGCGTGGAAGGTTTTGCAGATGTTCTTCAGTTCCAGCATCAGGCACTCCTCCCTTCCCGGGAAGCCTTCCACCGGCGGATCATCAGCGGCAGCTGTGTCCGCAGATAGGGGCCGGAGATGGCCAGCACCACGATGATGGAGGATACCGCCTTCAGCATAAAAGCCGGCATGTTAAACCGCAGGGCCAGCGCATATACGATCCGGAAGATCACCGCGCCAAGCACCGCGCCTACAGCCCGCAGCGGAATCGGTTTATGTTTCGCAACAAACACGCCGCCGATCAGCAGGCTGGCCAGGGCCACCGTCACCATGCCGGAGCCCATGTTGATATCAAAGCTCTTGGCCTGCTGTGCCATCAGGCAGCCGCTTAACCCTGTAAACGCGTTGGAAACGCACAGACCCACAGTGGTCGTAAAAGTGGGATTGATGGAAGAAGATCTCACCATGTCCGCGTTGCTGCCCGTTGCCCGGATCGCCAGGCCCAGTTTCGTCTTCAGGAAGAAACAAAGGAGCAGCACCACCAGTGCCACAACGATCAGCATCACAATCAGCGTGCTCTGACCCGCCAGCGGTGTTCCCTTCAGCAGGTTCTTCGCCATGGAGAAAATCGTAGTGGTCTTGTTCATGGCCAAAGTCGCCTTGTTGCCGGTCAGCGCCATATTCACGGAATACAGGGCGGTGTTCACCACAATGCCCGCCAGCAGGCTCTGCACACCCATCCGGGTCTGCAGGGTCGCTGTCACAAAGCCGGAGATCATCCCTGCCAGCATGGCCGCCGGCAGCGAAAGCCAGGGATAGCCCGCAATCGCCACCAGCGCCCCCACTGCAGCGCCCAGGGTATAGCACCCGTCCGTGGACAGGTCGCACACGTTCAGCATGGAATAGCTCAGGAACAGGCTCAGCACCGTCAGGGAGTTGATCAGTCCCAGTTCCATGGCCGTCTGGCCTAATGCAAGAATCTTGTCAAATGTCATAATTCACAGTCCATTATTTCATGATTGGAAAAAACACCGCAGCGGAGGGAAGAACTCTTCCCTCCGCGTCGTTTTTACCGGATCAGGAGCTGAATCACTCAAAGGCTTCCGCCGTGGTGATTTCCTGCACCTTGGTGCAGTAAGGTCCGAAGGCTTCCTTGATCGCTTCAAAGTCGAAGCCGATCGCAGCGCAGGTTTCGGTGTTTACAGTGGCAGTGCCGTTGTCGAAGGTCTGTACGGGAGTCACGGCAGGATCCGCACCGTCCACCAGGATCGCGGCAATCATATCGCCGGTCACGCGGCCCAGGTTGGCATAGTCCACGCCGTAGCCCAGGAAGGCGCCGTTCAGGGCGAAAGAGTCAGCGCCGGTATAGTGCGGAATCTTCGCTTCAGCCAGGGTCTCATAAATGGAAAGCTCGGCTTTCATGATCGTGTTGTCCGTGGGGGTAAAGACGGCGTCCATGCCATCGCTCACGATGGCTTCAGCTGCCTGCATGACCTCAGTCACGTTGGCGCCGGTGTATTCCTTCACTTCAACGCCCTTTTCAGTCAGGATTTCCTTTGCCGCGGCAACGGGAGCCGTGGAAGCGTCCTCAGAGGGATTGTAAAGCAGGCCGACCTTCTTTGCATCCGGATTGGCGGCGAAGATCAGGTTCAGCACCGCGGCGGTGTCCAGGTAGTCAGAGGTGCCGGTGATGTTTGCGCCGGGCTTTTCCAGGCTTTCCACCAGTTCAGCTCCCACCGGATCAGACACGGCAGCGAAAACCACCGGAATTCCGTTATCCGTGGTCATACCCTGCATACCGATCGCCACAGGCGTTGCAACGCCTACCATCAGGTCCACTTCATCGGCGATGAAGTTGGCAATAATCTGCTGCATCACGCTGGTGTCCAGGTTGCAGTTGTCTTCGACGATTTCAAAGGTAACTCCCTTTTCCTGCCCGATCTCGCCCAGCCGTTCCCGGATGTTGGCGATGATCTGGTTCAGGCTCGCGTCATCCACAAAGTTGCAGATACCGACTTTGAAGCTTGTCTTTTCCTCAGCGGAAACCAGGGTAACCATGGAGAATACCATCATCAGGGAGAGTACCAGTGCCAGTGCCTTTTTCATTGTTTTGTCCTTCCTTTCATCTTTTCGTGATACCAGACAGGGGACAATTGAGCCGGAAACAAAAAACCTCAGCACACAGGAACCCTGTGTACTGAGGCGATTACTTCGCGGTGCCACTCAGTTTGACTCTCCCCGGAGGGAATGTCATCTCTTTCATCACGTACCCCTGATACGTGCCGCCCTGATAACGGGTGCGTCCCCCGTCGTTTCCTACTCATTGCTTTTCGGAACGCCCTCAGGAGCCCATTCACATCCTCCGCACGCGCCGCCGTTCCACTGTCGGCAGCTCCCTGTACCGTGCCGCGGGGTTGCTACTATTCTCCTTCACTGGTTTACATGAAGGTTACACTTCCTGAGCGCATCTGTCAATAGAACTTTTTGTTTTTACCCTGTATTGTGAATACCGTACTTCTTCCCGCAGAACTGGCGGAAGAAAGGGAAAACCGCCGGAGCATTCCTCCGGCGGTCAGGTTCAATGATCCGTTAATCTTATTTAGCAAGGTACTCCATGGCGCTTTCCGCCGCGATCCGGCCGAAGATGACAATGTCCGCCACCGCGTTTCCGCCCAGGCGGTTGCCGCCGTGAACACCGCCGCAGACCTCGCCCGCCGCGAACAACCCGGGAATGGCTGCACCTTCCGTATTGATCACTTCCGCAGCGGTATTAATCTTCACACCGCCCATGGTGTGATGGATACCGGGAGCGATCTTGATCGCGTAATACGGCGGGGTGGTCAGGTCTTCCTTCATGCCGGTGGTCCGGCCGAACTCGGTATCCCGCTGGTTCTTCACAATTTCGTTCCAGTCGGCCAGCGTCTTTGCCAGCGTCGCCGGATCAATGCTCAGCTGTTCCGCCAGGCCTTCAATCGTATCCGCCTGAACTGTAATGCCGCTCTTCACGTACTTTTCGATAGCCTTCAGATTGTCCCGCAGCTTCTGGTCAAAGATAATGTAGGCATAGCTGCCTTCCTGCGCCAGTTCCGCCGCGGAAACCGCGTCACGGGTCAGCAGTTCATTGGTGAAACGCACACCACCCTGGTTCACCAGGATCGCGCCGTCTCCGCGGACAGATTCGGTAATCAGGATGGAAGTTGTCTGTTCCACCGTGGGATGCAGCTGGATCTGTTCAATATCCACCAGGTCTGCGCCCAGTGCCTGCGCCATCACGATGCCGTCACCGGTCGCGCCGGGTGCGTTGGTGGTTACCGTGCCCTTCAGGTCAGGCCGGTAGGTGGTGTACATTTCCTCATTGGCGCCGAATCCGCCGCTGGCCAGGATTACAGCTTTCGCGTTGATGGTGTAGACCGCGTCAGGGCCTTCCGCCTTTACGCCGGTAATCTTTCCGTCCGCGTCAGCCAGCAGTTCTGTCGCCGCCGTCTCCAGCATCACATTCACGCCCAGCTCATTCAGTTTGGCGGAGAAGCGGTCCACCAGGTACGCGCCGACACCGGAGCCATCCGCCGGCGCGTGAATACGGTTCACAGAAGCACCGCCGGAGAAGGAGATCTTCGGCAGTTCCGCGCCGATGGTGTCCAGCCAGTCAATGGCTCCCGCGGAACTGTTGGCCATAACCGCCACCAGGGAGGAATCGTTCAGTGCGTGTCCGCCCTTCATGGTGTCAGCCGCAAACAGCGCGTTGGAGTCCTCAATCCCCTGTTCCTTCTGATAGTGGGTTTCGGAAGCGTTCATACCGCCGGTGGCCTTGGTGGTGTTGCCGCCCACATAAGGCATCTTTTCCAGGATCACAAAATCCTTTCCGGCCTGTTTCAGCATAATGGCTGCCGTCATGCCCGCACCGCCGGCGCCGATAATCACAATTTCCGTATCGATCGTCTTTTCTTCCTTGGGGCCCGCGTCTTTGGTATCTCTGCGGTTCGCGTCCAGCACCGCAATGTCCGCGCCGGCCTGTTCCAGAGCGGATGTTGCGGCCGCGATAATCGCTTTACTGGTCACGGTGGCGCCGCTCACGGTGTCCACGTTCGGCGTCTGCGCATTCATAATGGCCATGGCCATCTTTTCCGCGGCAATACCGCCCAGCTCGGGCGTTTCACCGGTGGCATCCACCAGAACGGTTTCGATTTCATTCTCGCTTACCAGCACCGTCACCTTAACCGGCACAAAAATGCCCTGGGCCTCCCCGGTATAAGCACCGGGTGTAAACAGGGATTCCTCCGGCTGTGCCTCGGCAAAAGCCGCGGCAGATGTCAGCAGCAAGGCGAACGTCAGAATCAGGCAAAACAGCTTTTTCATCGGTTTTTCCTCCATGTTGGTCCTGTTCAGTTGTCAGTCCGGTTTTACTCCGATATCATCATACAATACCCGCTGAATCACTGTCAACAAATACCAGCCCGAACAAAAAAAGGAACGGATCCGCGGATCCGTTCCCAAAGTCAGGGGGGTATACCTGGTTCTCTTTACTTCATGTAGCGGTCATACGCAGCCTGGTACACGGCCAGCACGTCCGCCAGGCCCATGCTTTCCACCTGCGCCACATAATCGTCAAACTTATCCAGGGATTCCGTACCCATAATGAACTTGTCGATTGTTTCGTTCATATAGGTTTCGATTTCGGTATACTTTTCGTTGATAATATCCAGTTCATCATCCGTGAACGCCAGTGTCGGGAACGCGTCGCCGATATGGCCTTCCTGCTCATAGATATCACGGATCCTGTTCACTTCGTCACTGACGAAAGCGCGCTCATAGCGGGCATCCTGCAGCAGGGTCAGCATGCTCTGGATACCGTAGGAACGCAGGGCATCCTGGGGAGACAGGCCGTCGGGGTTGTTCATGATCAGGTCGGAATACTTGTAATCGCCGTCCACGATGTTGAAGTGGGTGCCTTCTTCACCGAAGTTCATCAGGATCATGCCTTCCTCGCTGTAGACATAGTCCAGCAGCTTAAGGGCAGCCTTCTTCTGCTCATCCGTGGCGCCGACATAGATACCGGCGTTCCAGTCCTCATCCACGGTGATGGGCTGCAGCTGGTCGCGGGTTTCGCTGATGCCGGTGGGGCCTTCCGGAGGCACGGCACCCACGATATTGATATCGCTTTCCACATCCTTGAACAGGTTGGCTACGTTGTCAATATAGGCGCTCCAGTCATAGCTCATGAACACCTGGTTGTTGGTCCAGGCACTGTACCAGGACGTCTTGTCCCGGGTCAGGTATTCCTGGTCGATCAGGCCTTCCGCATAGCAGCGGTTAAGCCATTCCAGCGCCTCCTTCATCCGGGGATCGGTGGCGCCGAACTTCACCTGGCCGTCTTCCGCGAAGAAGGTTTCGGCAATGCCCCAGTTATTGATGAAGGGAATCACGTTGCCGCGGTTGTTGCTGCCGTTCTTGCGCACAGCAAAGGGAATCTCGTCCGCTTCACCGTTGCCGTTGGGATCCTTTTCCTTGATGGCCTTGAAGACATTGTACAGGTCTTCCGTGGTCTTCGGGGTTTCCAGTCCCAGCTTGTCCAGCCAGTCCTGACGCCAGAAATAGAGCTTACCGGCGGTGATGGCAGTCCGCTGTCCGATGAAACGCATGATGCCGTCCGCATCGGAAACCTTCCTGCGGATATCCGGATCGCTGTAAACCTTCCACAGGTTCGGTGTGTCGGTTTCGTTGATCAGGTCGTTCAGGGGCGTCCAGGCATCCTTGTACAGCAGCAGGTCCTTTGCCTTGTACTGAACGATTGTGGGGAAATCGCCGCCGGCGATCAGCAGGCCGTATTTTTCAGCCAGGTTCTCAGTCGGCGCGGAGATGATCTCGATCTTGATGCCCAGCTTTTCCTGCAGCACATCAATGGTCCACAGGCCGTTGCGGAAGGGCATGTTTTCACGGTCGGAGCCCCAGATGGTGATCGTCACGGGTTCCTCCGCAGAAGCGGCTGCCACAAAGGTCAGCGGCAGCAGGCAGACTGCCAGCAGCAGTGCCAGGAGACGGGAAAAGTGTTTCATAGTCTTTCCTCCTTCTGTTGATTGGTAAACTGTCTATCTTAACCCCTTTGCCGGGGGTCGGACCGAAAGAAAGCTCACTCCTTCACAGAGCCGATCATAACACCCTTTACAAAATAGCGCTGCACAAAGGGATAGATGCACAGAATCGGCAGCATGGCCACCACGATGGTTGCATATTTGATGCCTTCCGCCATGACGTTTTCCGTACTGCTGGAATTCTCCACGATCTCGTCCAGCAACACCACCTGGCGGAGAATAATCTGCAGGGGAAACAATTCCCGCTTGTTCAGGTAAAGAACCGCCGGGAAATAGCTGTTCCAGTGGCCCACGGCATAGAACATGCCGATGGTCATCAGGCTGGCCAGGCTCAGGGGAAGCACAATCCGGAAAAGGATTCCGAAATCCCTGCACCCGTCCAGTTCCGCTGCTTCCACCAGGCTGTCCGGAATCTGACGGAAGAAGGTCCGCATCAGGATCATGTTATAGGTACTGACCGCTCCGGGCAGCACCATGGCCCAGATCGTATCCCGGAGTCCAAGCCCTTTCACCACAAGGAAGGTCGGAATCATTCCGCCGCTGAAGAACATGGTAAAAGTACACATCAGGGTGAAAAAGCGGCGGCCAACCATCTTCTTCTGGCTCAGGGACCATGCGCCGAACACCGTCAGGATCAGATTGATGGCCGTGCCCAGGAAAGTATATAGGAGGGTATTGCCGTAGCTCTGCCACAGCAGCGGATATCTGAAAACCTTCTCATAGGCTTTCACATAAGGCCGCACCGGCAGCATGAACACTTCCCCCTTCAGGATCGCCAGTTCATCTGAAAAGGAAGCCGCTGTTACATAAATGACCGGATACAGCATGGCAAAGCTGATCAGCAGCAAAAACAGGGTGTTGAAGATCAGGAATGCCCTGCGGCTGGCGGAAACCCGGATGGTTCCGGTGTGTTTGCGCGTCAATTCCATTTCTGCTTCCGCCTCCTTTACCACAGGCTTGTTTCGCTGTAGCGCCGGCTGAGCCAGTTCGCGAAAATGACCAGTCCGAACCCGATCACGCTCTGGAACATGCCTACAGCGGTAGCATAGCTGTATTCGCCCTTTTCGATACCGCGCCGGTAAACAAACGTACCGATTACTTCACTGGTTTCCTGGTTCGTGTTGTTTTTCAGCAGCAGGATGGTTTCATAACCCGCGTCCAGCACATGTCCCAGCCGCATAATCATCAGCACTACGATTGTACTGGCAATCCCGGGCAGCGTAATGTGCCACATCTGCCGGAGATAACCGCCGCCGTCCACCCTGCAGGCCTCATACAGTTCCCCGTTGATTCCGCTGATGGCCGCCAGAAAGATAATGGAGTTATAGCCCACATTCTTCCACAGGTTCATCATCGTATAGATGGTGCGGAAGGATTCCGGCTGTACCATGAAATACTGCCGTTCGCCGCCAAAGGCAGCTATAACGTTGTTGACGATGCCGCTTGAGGGCGACAGGAACTGAACCACCATACTGGCGATTACCACACTGGAGATAAAGTAGGGCATATAGGTAATCGTCTGCACCGCTTTTTTGAAGCGGCGGCTCTGCAATTCATTAATCAGCAGTGCCAGCATTATGGCTGCCGGGAAATTGAACAGCAGGTCATACAGATTAATCAGCAGTGTATTCCGGAGCAGTCTCCATAAAAAGATAGAGTTGAAAAAGCTTTCAAAGTGTTTGAACCCAACCCACGGACTTTCCAGGATTCCGGTAATCAGGTTTTTGTTTCCCTTCAGCAAATTGTATTTCTCAAAGGAGATAGCCAGGCCCAGCATAGGCCCGTAACGGAAAATAATATAATAAAGAAGCACAGGCAAAAACATCAGGTACAGGTACCTGCCTGCCCACAATCTCCGCCGTAGCCGTGCTCCGCGGGATTTGTTCATATGTAGTTCACCTCCACGCAAAAAAAAGATAGCACAGAAAAGCTTTTCCGTGCTATCCGCGATTCCGAGAAACCGGTTTCAGATTTGCTGAACAGGGATCATCCATTCTGCGAATTCATCGCCTGATTTGCTACCCGGTATTGTCCGGGCGTAACCCCCGTTGCCTTTTTGAACGTGCGAATCAGTGTGTTCTGGTTTGTGATGCCGACTTTCTCCCCAATTTCCCGCAGTGTCAGGTCTGTTGTGGTCAGCAGCCGTTTCGTTTCTTCCATCCGGATATCCGTCAGGTACTTCAGGAAGCTGGTCTCGCCTACTTTCCGGAATACCAGGCCGATATAGCTGGGCGACATATCCAGTGTTTCACTGGCGCTGTCCAGGGAAATATCATTCATATATTCCTTCCGGATGTAGTCGGTCAGCCTTGCAAAATGCTTTTCTTCGCGGCTCTCTTCCCCGCTGCGCAGGTCAATCATAGCATCCACCAGCGCCTCCGCCGCCCGTTCCTTCTCCCGCACCCCTCCCAGGCCGAAAGCGCAGGGGCAGTCCGCGAACACCCGTTCCCGGATACGCTGCAGCAGTTCCCCGGTCTTCTCCGCAGAAGATTTCCCTTCACTCAGGTTAAACAGGATCAGGATCAGGCCGTCCGTACGCCGGGCGCACCATACTTTCAGCGCTTCCGGTTCTGCTGATGCCGCTGTTGATTCAACAAGATCCGCCGTGTTTTCGCCATTCCGTGCTTCCAGGCGTTCCAGGTCCCGCGGGGCCGTTTCAGCCACTGCAATCCGGATCATCTGATAGGGCAGTTCCACCCCGGCTTTGGCCAGTGTCTCGTCTGCGTCGCCCTTGAGGCGGCCCTCCATCCAGTCATTCAACAGGCGGTTCTTCAGCAGCCGGTTTACTTCCCGGTTGGAAAGGGTCAGCTCATGATTCTCCGCTGTGATCAGGTGGATCGCGTCATCCAGCATCTTATACTCATTGCCCCGGCTGTCATCCGGCAGACTGCGGCACAGCTGACGCACATTGCCCAGCAGCCTTTCCAGCGGCGCATACAGGCGCCTGGAGGCCAGCACCGCTGCCAGCAGGCCGATCACCATACAGGAGCCCATCACTGCCATCACCACATCACGCAGCTGCAGGCTGGGTTTCAGCAGTTCTCCGTATGGAATCACCGCCATGCAGTACAGTCCTTCCGCCGCGGTTTCCATACTCAGCACGCCGTATTCACTGCCGTTGTTCCGAATCCTGTTTTGCGGATCCTGCATGTAGAGGCGGCTGATGTTTCCCTCTTCTCCCGCATCCGCCGGCATCACAGGATTCCCTTCCCTGTCTGTCAGCAGCAGTGTCCCGGCATCGCTTTCCGGCAGGCAGGCATACAGCCTGTCTGCGTTCAGGTGGAAAAAGGCGTAGCTTTCTCCCGCCTGCGCGTTCAGCGGCAGGCTGCTGACAAACGCCAGCACCGGTTCCGTACTCAGGATCCTGTGGATTGTTCCGCTTCCCGCGAACCGGCTCAGCGCGACTTTGCCGGGTTCGGAACGTTTTGCGGTCATTCCCTGCTTTGTTATGCCTTCGGTACGGCTGTAATAGTCTTCCGCCTGGTAACTGCTTTCCCCGGTAATGATAATATCCATGCCTTCCGCGTAGATTCCGATATCCGCTATCGTGTTGCTGAAAGCCTTCATCTGCTGAAGCTTTTCAATGATTCCGCGTTTGGTCAGGATATCCTTCGGCGTCTGTTCCGTCAGGTGCAGGTATTTCTGTACGCCGTTGTCATTGCTGATCTGCCAGGAAAAAGACCTGATCTGGTCAATTTCCCGGTTCAGCGACGCGCAGGCGCTCCGTAGCAGGGCCTCCTGCTGCTGCCAGGTATCCCGGATCACCTGGTCCGATGTCCGGTCATAGATGATCCAGCCCGTCAGGGAAGTGGTCAGGAGTGTGAAAAGCAGTAACAAAACAACCATCTGCAGCTGAACTCTGCGATGGCGTGCTTTGTTACCCGCTCTTCGTATCATGGCTCCGGACCTTCTGTCTTCTTTTTTGCTGAGAAGAGTATATCACAATCCTTCAGGGGATCTCAATGACTGTTTCTGTATTCATCTGAATCCGTCCCGTAATCCTGACAGACAGGACATTGCCGTCCAGAACATCCGCTGTTACGCGGATCACGCCTCCGGGCTGGTTCACCGACGTGGTCAGTGTCCCGTCACCGGCCTTCAGTGCTTCTGCCGCGCCGACAGCAGCACTGCCGCTGCCGCAGCCGTTTTCCCATACCAGGCTACCGCTGCCCCGTACCCAGACCAGCGGCCGGAGGAATCCGGTTTCCCGGTTCCACTGCAGCAGTCCTGCCGCCTCATCCGGCAGCTCTGCTGCCGCTTTTTTCAGCAGTTCTTCAGCTTCCTGCCGTTCCATTTCCGGACCGGAATGAACCAGGTGGACGATTCCGTCCATCCGGACCAGTGTAAAGCTTTTTCCCGCGAAGGTTTCTTCCCGGATCTCGCGCATCGGCGGCATCGCCGCCATTCCTTCAAACCCATCCGGAGTTCTCCTGACAGTGCAGAAAACCGGTTCTTCTGTTCCGGACACTTCCAGCAGCAGGGATTTTTCATCTCCCACCGTCAGTTCATCCTGTACCAGCCAGGCCGCGGCTGCCATGGCAGCGTTCCCGCAGAACTCTCCGCCCATCAGGCGTATAGCCGCGACGGCACCGGGCTTCGAAGGTGCTTCCAGGTATGCCACCTGCTCACACTGCTTCAGCAGTTCCCGGGTGATGGCCTTCTCTTCCTCCGGCGCTGCCGGATCCAGCACCAGGCAGGTAATATTGCCCGTCGGATCCAGCCTTACATACCGATAGTTACTCATTTTTCCTGCAGTCTCCTCAGGAACTGAATGGTCCGCTCATGGGTCGGATTGTCAATCACGTCCCGCGGATCTCCCTGTTCCACAATCACGCCGCCGTTCATGAACACTACCCAGTCGGAAACATCCCGGGCGAAGCTCATCTCATGGGTCACGATAACCATAGTCATCTTCTTCTCTGCCAGCTTCCGGATTACCTTCAGGATTTCTCCCGTCAGTTCCGGATCCAGGGCAGAGGTCGGCTCATCAAAGAACAGGATCTTCGGGTTCATGGCAAGCGCCCGGGCAATGGAAACCCGCTGCTGCTGTCCGCCGGACAGCTGATAGGGATAGGCATCCGCCTTGTCTGAAAGCCCCATCTGCTCCAGCAGGGCCAGGGCCTCTTCCCGCACTTCCTTTTCCTGCCGTTTCTGCACCAGCATCGGCGCTTCCATGACATTTTTCAGCACAGAATAGTGCGGGAAAAGATTAAAGTTCTGGAACACCAGGCCAAACATACCCCGGATTCTCTGCAGTTCCGGCTGCGGTGCGTAAACCGCTTTTCCGTTCACATCCTTCGCGGCATAGTTGCCCAGGTAGATCAGGTCGCCGCCGTCCATGGTTTCCAGAAGCGTGGCGCAACGCAGCAGCGTGGATTTACCGCTGCCGCTGGGGCCGATAATGGACAGCACCTGTCCTTCTTCCACCGAAATGCTCAGATCCGTCAGCACCTCCGTGCTGCCGAACTGTTTCCTGCAATGATTAATCTCAAGAAGCTTGCTCATGGTTCCTCCGCATCAATTTCCCTGAACACCGGCCGAATGACAATCTGCTCAGCCGGACGTTTTCACTCTTCATTATGAATTATGAATTATGAATTGTGAATTCTTATTCACCTGTAATAACTCAGCTTTTTCTCAAACCGTCCCATGACCCAGCCCACAATCGCGTTGAACAGGAAATAGAATACACCCGCGATCACAAAAGGCATGAAGCTGGTCTGGGAGTTCGCGATCTGCTTGCCGATAGTGAACATCTCCTGGTAGGCCACGGTGAAGGCCATGGAGGTGTCCTTTACCAGGGTCACGATCTCATTGGTCACCGCGGGCAGGATCCGCTTGATCACCTGCGGCAGGATAATCCGCATAAAGCACTGGAATTTTGTATATCCCAGCACTTCCGCCGCCTCGTACTGCCCCTGGCTCATGGACTCAATGCCGCCGCGGTAGATTTCCGCGAAATAGGCCGCGTAGTTCAGGGAAAAAGCGATTACCACAGGAATCAGTTTCTCCCTGGACACGTTGATCCCGAAAAGATAGTACGGGCCATAGGTCACCGCCAGCAGCTGCAGCATCAGCGGCGTTCCGCGAAGCACGGATATATAGACCTTCATGATGGAGGAGACCACCTTGTTTTTGCTCATGCGCAGCAGGGACACAATCAGCCCCAGCGGCAGAGCAAAAAGGAGCGTAAGGAAAAAGATGGCGCAGGTTCTTCCCAGTCCCTCGCTCATCTTGGTGATCATCGTCAGGATCGTCATGATTTGGAAGCTCCTTCAATGTGAAATCGCAGGGGCCTGTTACCGGGCCCCTGCGTGATGAGACTTCTGTCATCCCCCGCACAGCGGGAAAAAACTTACTTGTTGAGCAGGCACAGCACGTTTTCGTCCAGGCCATACTTCTGGGCCAGGCTCAGGTAGGTGCCGTCCTCCACCAGCTGCATGATGGCTTCTTCAAACTTCTGGCACAGTTCATCATCACCGTTGCGGAAGCAGATGCCGTACTGTTCGCTGCCCAGGTTGTCCTCCAGGATCACGAAACCGTTGAACCGGCCGGCCAGGTTCTGCGCCACGGGCAGGTCGATCACGACCGCGTCCACGCCGCCGGCATCCAGTTCGGTGCCGCAGATGTTGAAGTTCTCCATGGTAACAGGCTCTCCGCCTTCAAAGGTCTTGGCCAGCTCCAGCTGTCCTTCCGGATCCGCCAACAGCGCTTCGCCGGAGGTGCCCAGCTGCACAGCCACGCGCTTTCCGGCCAGGTCTTCCAGCGTGCTGATTCCGTTGCCTTCCTTGGTCAGCACAACCTGGGTATTGTCATAGTAGGGGAAGGACAGCACATATCCGGCTTCCTTCATGGTGTCCAGAATCGTCATGCCGGACCAGACACAGTCATGTTCCTTGTTGTCCAGGGAGATCAGCTTGGTATCCCAGTTGATCGGAACGATCACCTGATCCAGGCCGAGAATATCGCAGGCTGCCTTGCACATTTCAACGTCAAAGCCGGCGTAGTTGCCATCATCATCCAGATAGCTGAAAGGCGGATATTCAGCGTCGATGCCCATTTTGAATTCATCCGCCAGTGCAGCGGCGGCGCCGAGAACCAGACACAGGGCCAGGGCAAGAGCAAGCAGTTTCTTCATAGGTGTTTTCCTCCTCAGAATCATTGGATACGGATCCGCTTTTCGGATCACATCAGTACATTATCACTTTATCGAGCTAAAGTCAAGCTCTTTTTTCCGGTTTTCTTGCATATTTTCCTCTTTTCCCGTATACTTTCACAGGAACTGCGGAAAGGTTTTCCGCCGTTTCTGCCATACTGATTCGGAGGGAGATTATCCATGGCTGAAATACTGGTCATCGGTGGCGGCGCAGCCGGCATGATGGCTGCTGTGTTTGCCGCCAAAGCAGGGGCGAATGTCACCCTGCTCGAAAAGAACGAAAAGCTCGGAAAGAAAGTCTATATCACCGGCAAAGGCCGCTGCAACCTGACCAACGACTGCGATCTGGACGAGTTCCTTGCCCAGGTGCCCCGCAATCCGCGGTTTCTTTACAGCGCGCTGAGTTTTTTTTCGTCCCGGGATATGATGTCCCTCATGGAGGAAAACGGCTGCCCGGTCACCGTGCAGCGCGGAAAACGGGTCTTCCCCGCTTCCGAAAAAGCCAGTGATGTCACCAAAGCCCTGTCCGGCCTGCTCCGGAAACTGAATGTCCGGATCCGCCTGAACTGTGATGTTCGCCGCCTGAAAACCGAAGGCGGGCTGATCACCGGTGCCGAACTGGCAGACGGAACCTTCCTTCCCGCGGACGCGGTCATCCTGGCCTGTGGCGGACTCAGCTATCCCTCCACCGGTTCCACCGGCGACGGATTCCGCTTTGCTGAGGCATTGGGACATACTGTCGTCCCCTCTTCCCCTGTTCTTGTCGGTCTGGAGACAGAAGAAGCCTGGCCGAAGGAACTGCAGGGACTCAGTCTCCGGAACGTAACGCTGACCCTCACCTCCGGCAAAAAAACGCTCTATTCCGAGCTGGGAGAAATGCTCTTCACCCACTTCGGAATCTCCGGTCCCCTGGTGCTGGAAGCCAGCTGCCACCTGCCGGATCCTGCCAAAGGCGCCCGGCTGTCCATTGACCTGAAACCGGGGCTCACCCGGGAACAGCTGGATGCCCGTCTTCGCCGGGACTTCTCCGAGGCCGGAAAGAAACTGCTGAAAAGCGTCCTGCCGGGTTTACTCCCTGCCAGCTTTGCCGCGATCTTCCCCGAGCTGTGCGGTATCTCACCTGACCTGCCCTGCAATCAGATCACCGCGGCCCAGCGGGAATCGCTGCTCACCACGCTTAAGGCCCTGCCGCTGACCGTAAAGGCTCCCCGGCCCATTGCCGAAGCGATCGTCACCCGCGGCGGTGTCAGCGTAAAGGAAATCGAGCCCGGCACCATGCGCAGCAAGCTGATCCCGAACCTCTTCTTCGCCGGCGAAATGATCGACGTCGACGCCCACACCGGCGGGTTCAATTTACAAATAAGTTGGAGTACAGGAGCTTTGGCCGGGCAAAGCGCTGTCGAATTATGAATTATGAATTTTGAATTATGAATTGAGTTGATACGTTCTTATGACCTACATCATTCTTGATCTCGAATGGAACCAGCCCATCTCTTACCAGAGCCGCACCTATCGTGAGGTGGGTGACAAACTGATCTTTGAAATGATCCAGATCGGAGCCGTGAAGCTCGACGCCGACCTGAACCCTGCTGATTCCATTTCCATTCCAATTGCTCCGACCCACTACCTGCGCATTCATCCCCGGATCCGCCGGATGACCGGCCTGGATTCGGAAACGCTGGCCGGTGCTCCCGCGTTCCGCGAAGCTCTGGAGCAGTTTGCCGCCTGGTGCGGAGATGACTATACCCTGCTGACCTGGGGAATTGATGACGTCAGCGTCCTGTATCAGAACGTTCATTTCTTCCACTGTGAAGACATTCCCCTTCCCGCCCTTTGCGATATCCAGCAGCTCTTCAGCCAGGAGCACAAGCTCAAGGATCGGGCCGGCCTGAAGGCCGCCATGGAGCTGATGAACATCGAGCCGGATGAAAGCATGGCTTTCCATAACGCGCTCAACGATGCCTGGTATACGGCGCTGGTATTCCGGACACTGCCGGATCCCTCCGCCGTGCTGAATTATGCCCGCGAGCCGAAAGAACTGATCCACGGCCGCCGTTCCTCCCGTGAAAAAACGCCCGGTGAAATCTTTGATTCCGTCAAAGAGGCGCTCCAGAGTGAATCCGCCATCCATCCGACCTGTCCGCGGTGCGGAAGGGTTCTGACGCTAGACGGCGAATATATTAAGCAGAGTGCCGACAAATATATTGCTGTTGCCAAATGTAAAAGCCACGGCCGGATCCTGATCCGTCTCCGTTTCCGGATTGATGATGACGGCAAGAAAATCATGACCCGTACCACAGCGCCGGCAACTCACGCCAATGTCGCCTATGTACATACCAAACAGCTGCAGATGCAGCAGCGCCTGGAGCATTACCTGGCGGAGCATGGTTCCCTGCCCGATCCGGATGAGGAACTGCTGAACGCGGATGTTTCCAGCATGCCCTTTGATTAACCCGCATAACGCGCAATGAAATCCTTCAACTTCCTCAGGATGATCCATAGGTGTTTGGCATATCTCAGATATCAGACCCGAAAAGATTTCTGACAGGAGGGTTATCATATGATTATCCGTTCAATGAACAACGAAAAAGAATTCCCGGAAGGCACAACCGTCAAGGCCTGCCTGGAGAAGCTTGGAGCGTTCCCCCGCGGCACCCTGGCGGCCCAGTCCGGCGGTGTGGTCTGTGAGCTGAATGACGTGCTCCGCCAGGACTGCACCCTGACGCCCCTGACGCTGGAAAACGAGGAAGGCCGCCGCATCTATGAGCGCTCCCTGCGCTTTGTGATGCTTCTGGCCCTTCGCCACCTCTATCCCTATCAGCGGGTCCGGATTGAATACTCCGTAGGTTACGGCGTTTTCGTCCGCCTGCCCGGCATTGAACTGCACCGGCAGGATATTGTCCGTATTGAAAACGAGATGCGCCGCATCGCGGAGCTGGACCTGGTTTTCGAAAAGAAGCGCTGGACCCAGGAAGAAGCCATCCGGTATTTTGAAGAAGAGAATATGCCGGACAAGGTAAACCTGCTGAAGCACCGTACCGTTCCCTATTTCAATATGTACTGCATTGACGGAATGTGGGAATACTTCTACGGTGCCATGACCGTATCCACCGGCTACGTGAAGGTCTTCACCATGTTCGAACTCCGGGGCGGTTTTGTCCTGCAGCTCCCTGCCGGGGCTGACTTCGACCATGCCGCGCCTTATGTCTACCGTCCGAAGCACCTGGAAATCTTCAACCAGAGTGCCGAATGGTGCGAAATCCTGGGCGTCACGAATGTATCCGACCTGTCCGGGATGATTGAAAACAAAAAACTCCGCAATTTCATCCGGGTGAACGAAGCGCTGCATGAAGCCGCCATTCACAAGATCGCCAAAACAATCCACGAGCAGAACAAGCATATCGTGCTGGTGGCCGGTCCTTCTTCCAGCGGCAAGACCACCTTCTCCGGCCGACTCGGCGTGCACCTGCAGATGTACGGCCACGCCTGCCGCCGGATCTCCATGGATGACTTCTTTATCAACCGTGATGAGATGCCCCTGCAGGTGGACGGCACCAAGGACTATGACTCCATTGACGCGCTGGACCTGAAGCTGCTCTCCGATACCCTGACCGGGCTGCTCAACGGCGAGGAAGTCTTCATGCCCAACTTCGATTTCGCTTCCGGTTCCAAGGATTACCTGACACCTCCCACTTCCCTCGCTCCCGGCGAAATCATCATCCTGGAAGGTATTCACGGCCTGAATCCGCAGGTATGTGACATGCTGCCCGCGGATGAAATCTACAAGATCTTCGCCAGTGCGCTGACCGTCCTGAACCTGGATGACCACAACCGCATCCGCACCACGGACGTCCGCCTGCTGCGCCGGATTGTCCGGGACAACCAGTTCCGCGGCTATCCGCCGGAAACCACGCTGGAGATGTGGCCCCGGGTACGCAGCGCCGAAGAGAAATACATCTTCACTTACCAGGAGAACGCGGACAGCATGTTCAACACCGCTCTCCAGTATGAACTGCCCATCCTGAAGCTCTTTGCCTATAAGCTGCTGATGGATGTGCCTTCCTCCTCCCCCAATTACCTCCTCTCCCGCCGTCTGATCAAGGTGCTGAACTATCTGCCGGATGTGGATGAGGAAATGCTCAATGAAATTCCGCCGCTGTCCCTGCTCCGTGAATTCATCGGCGGCTGCACGATGGAGGAGGTTTAATGACAGCCAAAGCTGTCATTAAACTCTTCAGTTGCGGAGTCATCTGTGCTTCAGACAGATCTGTCAGCACTTTAGTGCTGGTAACAGATCGTCCATGCAGGCGTCAGCGCTTAGCTTAAGCGCTGATTACGCCGAGCCATCCACAGCTAATGACTCCCATGCTACAGCCGTCAAAGTTCTGAAAGAACTTTGGTAACGGCGATCGCACTTCACTCATCACTCTTCACTAAAGGAGACTCCCTCTCATGAAACGCTTCCTGTCCCTGTTCCTGGCACTTCTGATCTGCCTTGTTCCCCTTGCCGCTCCCGCTGAGGAAGCCGGTACCGTATCGGAAGACTATGATCCACTCTGGACGCTGGCGGAGCCCTACGGCTTTAAACTGGGCGGCGCATTCAGCTATCAGGACCTGAACAATAAAACCTTCATTTCGTTCCTGTCCCGGCATTTCAACTCCCTGACCTGCTGCAACGAAACCAAAGCCTATTCGATGCTGGATCAGCGGAAGTCCCAAAGGGCTGAGGACGGCATGCCCCGAATGAACTATGCGCAGGCTGACGCGATGATCGGCTGGGCTCAGAAGCAGGGAATCAGAATCCGGGGCCACGTGCTGGTCTGGGATGCCTATATGACCCAGTGGTTCTTCCATGAAGACTATGACATGACCAAACCCATCGCTGATCAGGAGACCATGCGTGCCCGCCTGGCCAGCTATATTGACCAGGTCATGACGCACTTTGAGGAAAAGTTCCCGGGCGTCATCTATTGCTGGGACGTGGTTAACGAAGCCATCGGCGATAACGGCGGTGAGTATAAAGCTTCCGATCTCTGCCACATCCGTACCAAACGCGGCGGAGACAGCAACTGCTTCCTGAATTATGTCGGTGAGGATTACGTGGAATACGCCTTCCTCTGCGCCCGGAACACCCAGGAAAAGCTCGGCGCGGATATCAGGCTCTTCTACAACGACTACAACCTGTTCTTCCCGGCCAAACGAAATGCTGCCTGCGCGCTGGTGAAAAGGATTCAGTCCTACGCCGTGGATGAGGACGGCAATCCCCGTTCCCTCATCGACGGTGTCGGCATGCAGGGATATATGGGCGGCTACGGCGAGCAGAACGGCTGCCTGGATCCCTCCATCATCACCAATGTGAAGAAAGCCATCCAGACCTACGCGGCTCTCGGCGTGGAAGTCCAGCTGACGGAAATGGCTGTCCGCAATTTCGACAAGAAACGGGTAGCGGATCACGATGCCTTCTATTCAAAACTGTTCAGCGATGTGTTTATGAAAGCCAATACGGAGGAAAGCGCTCCCCTGACCGCCGTATGCATCTGGGGCCTGGTGGATGCCTATGAAGGAATGAAAGGCAATTATGTCTATAACCTGAACAGCCCCTACGGCTGTCTCCTGACCACAAGGTACAAGATCAAAACCTGCTTCGACGCAATCTACCACACTCTCAGGGGAGACAAGTGAATTCATAATTCACAATTCATAATGCAGTCATTCATTCTTTCAAGGTTAAAGCATCTCATTCTGCATTCTGAATTCTGAATTCTGCATTGAAATAAAGAGGATCATGCTTCAAGAAGCATGATCCTCTTTATTTCCTCCTCTTCCGGCGTCATATACGCTGTTTTCTGGTGCGTATAGATCACCTTTCCGGGCGCTGCCCCGGAAGGCTTTTTGACGTATTTGCGCAGCGTATAATCCACCGGCACCAGGGAACTCCGCTGGCCCTTGCTGTACCAGGCTGCCAGCAGGGCTGCCTGTTTCATCGTCGCTAGGGGAATCTCCCCCTCCCGGCAGATAATGACGTGGCTGCCCGGCATATCCTTGGCGTGAAGCCAGGTTTCCTCCGGCTTTGCCCCCAGGGTGATCCGGTCGTTCTGGGCCGCGTTCTTTCCCACCAGGATCTCAATTCCGTCATCAGACTTGTAGCGGTACGGCTTGCTTCCCGGCAGCTGGCGCTGCTGGCGGCGGTTGGCCGTCTTTTTCATATAGCCGGTGCGTACAAGCTCCTGCCGGATTTCCTCCAGTTCGCTTTCCCCGACGCACTTGTCCACATCCAGCAGCATGCCCTCAAGATAGTCCATTTCCTCCAGGGTCTTATCCCGCTGTTGTGCGGCGACTTCCCTGGCGGAGCGGGCTTTCTGGTATTTTTTGAAATACTTCTGGGCGTTCTGACTCGGTGTCAGCCTGATATCCATCGGCACGGTGATTGTGCCGCCCTCCGGATCGTTCCAGTCCGGCAGTTCCGCTTCCGTCATGCCTTTTTTCAGCTGGTACAGGTTGGCGTTGATCGCCTCTCCCATCCGGCGGTACTCCTCCATCCGTTCCGCCGAGGAAAGCTCTTCCTCCTGGAGTGCCAGCTTCCGCTGGCAGCGGTCCAGCTGTCCTTTCAGCATCCGGACCATGGAGGCGCTTTTCTGGTTCAGCCGGTCCCGGGCGTCCCGGGTGCCGAAATAAACCTCCAGGGCTTCGCTCAGGGTCTTATAGGCCCGCTGGCTGTCTGTCCGCCTGGACAGATACGGGAAGGGAAAAACATCTTCTGTTTCACCGTTCTCCCCGAAAAGCACCCGCGGGTCAGCCATTTCGGGAAGACGTCCCAGGAAATCCGCCAGCCGTACGCAGGCTGCCTTCAGATCTCCGGGCCATTCCTCGCCGGGCTGAAGTACGCGGCAGGCCAGTTCCTCCGCGGCTGCGCGGCTGAGACCGGTTACGGTTTCCGCAAGACAGCGGCTCAGCTTTCCTTCCGGAAAGCTGCTCAGCCGGGCGTATAATTCATCCCCTGTTACCATCAGTGGATTCAGTTTATCCTGGGCAGGCGGCGGCAGGTAGGTCATGCCGGGCTGAATCTGTCTCACCCGGCTCATTTCCGGATTCACATGGCGGGTTGCTTCCAGGATGCGGTCATTCTCGTCCAGCAGCAGCAGGTTGGAATGCCTTCCCATGATTTCCAGCACGAGACGGCGAAGTACATGGTCTCCCAGCTCATTGACCGCATCCATATCCACATGAACAATCCGGTCCCCGTCCACCTGGCGGATTTCCGCAATCCGCGCGCCGGCAATCTGTTTGCGCATCAGCATGCACATGGCCGGCGGCTCAAGGGGATTCGAATAACTGTTCATGGTCAGATGGCACCGGGCGTTGTTCGGTGAGGCGCATAAAAGAAGCCGGTGGTTCGCGCCTCCCGCGCGGATCACCAACACAACCGTATCACGCTCCGGCTGAGTGATCTTGTCGACCCGCCCGTCCCGGAGGATATCATTCAGTTCCCTGGCGGCAAATCCTACCGTCAGTCCGTCCATCGGCATCGTTTTTTCTTTCCCTTCTCCGTCAGTCCCTGACCGCCTCTTCCAGATGTCAGGTTATACGGATTATACCATGAACGCCGTGAAAAAGCATGAAAAAAAGAGGGCTGAGAGGGATTTCTCCCAACCCAGCCCTGAAGGAAGAGGCAGTTTAGCGGATCCTGTCATGCAGGATCGGAGACAGCGGCTTGTAGATCAGTCCGGCCACAACGCTCAGCACAACGCCTTTCAGCAGGTTGAAGGGACCTGTGATCAGAAGCAGCAGCTTCCACTCGCTGTCAACACCGGACACCTTGGCAGCCTTGATGATCCCGTCCATATCCATGTGGAAAGCGCCCATGTAGAAAGGCAGCATGATCCACTTGTTTGCCAGAATACCGGCAATCACCATGCAAATGGTACCGACGGCCATGCCGATGATCGCGTTCTTACGGGTCTTGTTCCGGTGATAGATCAGCGAAGCAGGAATCACCAGAGCCGCACCCATAATGAAGTCCGCCAGTTCGCCGACGCCGGCGCTGGAGGAATGCAGCAGGCCGATGGCGCTCTTGATGCCCAGGATGATCAGTCCGGGAACAGTTCCCATGGAGAAAGCGCCCAGCAGGACCGGAATGTTGGAAAGGTCCAGCTTATAGAAAGCCACCACAGGAATCTCGATCAGGAACAGAATGGATGCCGCTGCCGCCAGAATGGCAATGCGGGTCATCACGCCGACAGAAAACCGGGTTTGTGTAGTACTGGTCATGGAAAAGCCCTCCTCAAATAAGTGCACCCCTCAAAGCAACTTCTCGGTTTGCTTCAAGGGGCGGAGAGCTTAAAAGCGCGCAGGCGCATATTTGACTCTTTTCCGTTCTTCTCTCATCCAGACTTTACTGTCGGCTCCGGAATTGGACCGGATCGGCTGAGCAGTGCTCAGTTCGCGGGCTTTACCGCCGGTAGGGAATTTCACCCATCCCCGAAGAAGCTTTAAGTGGTACGCAATGTACGGGTACATTATAGGGATTTCTTTCCGGTTCGTCAATCCCCTTCTGTGTCTTCCCTTGCATAAATCAGTTCGATGAATGCCTTGATCTGCTGATCCCAGAATCCCCACTCATGAATGGCGTCCGGTTCTTCATAGCTCATCACGTCCCAGCCGTTCTTTCTCAGGTTCGGGACAAACGCCTTATGCTGGTCAAAAAGGAAATCCTTTGTGCCGCAGCTGACATACAGCCAGGGTTTATGTGCGGCCTTCGCGTTCTTCTCTGTCAGGTAAAACAGGTCATATTCCGAGCCTTTGATTTCTTTCCGGTCTCCGAATACCCGGTCGATCTCGCTGCCCAGGTGCCGCTGATAGAAAATTGTTTCCAGGTCCACAGCGCCGCTGAAGGAAGCGGCGGCGGCAAAATGCTCCGGATAGGTCAGTGCAAGCCGCATGGCGCCGTAGCCGCCCATGCTCAGGCCTGCCACATAGGTATCCTCCGGCCGGCTGCTCAGCCGCAGGAAACGGTGCATCGTCCTCGGCAGTTCGTCGCTCACATAGTCCCAGTATTTTTCACCGTAGGCTTCATTGCAGTAAAAACTGTGATTGACCGCCGGCATGATAATGGCCAGGTTGTGATTCGCGGCATAACGTTCCACGGAAGTGCGCCGCATCCAGATAGACTGGTCATCGCTGTATCCGTGCAGCAGGTAGAGAACCTTCGGCAGTCTTTCATCCCTGGACGCTCCCATCCCGATTCCCTGATTGGCCTCAGGCAGGATGACATTGACAGTCGACGCCACATTCAGCGCCGCGGAGAAAAACTGAACCTGTAAAAAAGCCATGGGGACCCCCCCTTTCTGTTTCGCTCTTTCCATTCTGATATTATACGTTGTTTTTACCTTTCCCCGCAACACCTTTTCATCAAACACCGACATTGACTTTTTGCCCGGTTTCCTGTATCGTTTATAGGGTTAGACACCTACCGATCCGCCTTTGGCGGAAAGGGATTCCAAATATCTTCAACAGGAGGAATTTCCGATATGAAAAAGCCCGTTGTACTGGTCGTCATGGACGGTGTGGGTGAATCTTCCGACGCGCTCGGAAACATGGTCATGCAGGCCACCACTCCGACACTGGACAAGCTGAAAGCCAATGATCCTTTCCGGATCATCAAAGCCCACGGAACAGCCGTCGGTCTCCCCTCGGATGACGATATGGGCAACAGTGAAGTCGGCCACAACGCGCTGGGCTGCGGCCAGATCTATTCCCAGGGTGCCAAGCTGGTCAACGAATCCATCGAGAGCGGCAGCATCTATGCTTCCGACACCTGGAAGACCCTGGTTGCCGGTGTAAAGGCTTCCGGCGGTGCTCTGCACTTCATCGGTCTGCTGAGCGACGGCAACGTCCACAGCAACATCGGCCACCTGCTGGCCATGCTGAAGGAAGCCAAGGCTGAAGGCGTCAGCAAGGCCCGCGTCCATATCCTGCTGGACGGCCGTGACGTGCCCGCCACCTCCGCCCTGGAATATGTGGACCAGCTGGAAAACACCATCGCTGAGCTGAAAGATGCCTCCTATGATGTCTGCATTGCTTCCGGCGGCGGCCGTATGCAGATCACCATGGACCGCTACCAGGCCAACTGGAGCATGGTGGAAAAGGGCTGGAACATCCATGTGCACGGTGAAGGCCGCGCCTTTGCCACCGCGAAGGAAGCCATCGAAACCTTCCGTACCGAACAGCCCGGTGTGATTGACCAGGATCTGCCCGGCTTCGTAATCGCGGAGAACGGAACACCCGTCGGCGCCATGAAGGACGGCGACAGCGTCATCCTCTTCAACTTCCGCGGCGACCGCGCCCTGGAACTCTCCATGGCCTTTGACGGCGATGCCTCCTTTGACAAGTTTGACCGCGGTGTTGTGCCGAACGTGCTCTATGCCGGCATGCTGGAATATGACGGAGACCTGCACATTCCCCACAAGTACCTGGTGAATCCGCCCCAGATCCGCAACACGCTGACAGAGCTGCTGGTGGAAAACGGCATCAACGAATATGCCTGCTCCGAAACCCAGAAATACGGCCATGTGACCTACTTCTGGAACGGCAACCGCAGCGAGAAGTTCAGCGAAGAGCTGGAAACCTGGCAGGAAGTTCCCTCCGATGTCCGCTCCTTTGATGAATGCCCCTGGATGAAGGGCACCGAGATCACGGACCTGGTGATTGCGGCCATCGAAAGCGGCAAATATGGCTTTATCCGCTGCAATTTCCCCAACGGCGACATGGTCGGCCATACCGGCAACCTGGAAGCTACCGAAATTGCAGTGGAAACAGTGGACCTCTGCCTGACACGGATCCTCAAAGCCTGCGATGAGCACAGCTGCATCCTGGTGGTAACCGCCGACCACGGCAACAGCGACCAGATGCTGGAAAAGAACAAAAAAGGTGTTGTATCCGTACGCACCGCCCACAGCCTGCGTCCCGTTCCCTTCATTATCCATGATGCGGACGAGCGCCATGAAATGGACACGGAAAGTCCTTTCGGCCTGGCCAACGTTGCTCCCACCGTTGTGGAGCTGCTGGGGCTGAAGCCTTATGACTGCTGGGAAAAGTCAATGCTGAAATGACATAAAAGGCAGCCGGGCAGGTCGCCCGGCTGTCTGTCTGTCATCCCGGAAAGCCCATGGATCCATTCTTCATCGTAAACACTCTGTTACCGGGGAGGGAATCCATTGAACCTGTTCACATCCCCTGTTCCGCACAGGGAAAGATCCATCTTCGACCGTACTTTGCTGCGAAGCGACAGCCCGGTCTATGTCATCGGCGCGGTCAACATGGATATGGCCGGCACGCCTGCCGGTACGCTCCGGACGGGAGATTCCAATCCCGGCCGGATCATGCTTTCTCCCGGCGGCGTCGGACGCAATATTGCGGAAAACCTTCGCCTGCTGGGCAGGCCGGTATCCCTGATCACCATTATGGGTGATGATCCTTATGCCGCTTTGATCCGGGAACACTGCCTGAACGCCGGGATCGACCTGCAGTACAGTTTCATCGAGCCTGCGGGCCGTACCTCCGTTTATCTGTGCATCAATGAACAGAACGGAGACCTGAATGTCGCAGTTTCCGACATGACTATCTGTGACGAACTGACCCCTGCAAAGCTGGAGCCTCTCCTGCCGGTTCTGAACCACGGCGCCATGGTCATCGCCGATGCGAACCTGCCGGAGGAAACCCTCGCCTGGATCGCGAAAAATGTTACCGTTCCGATCGCGGCGGATCCGGTTTCCGTTTCCAAAGCACCCCGGCTGAAGCCGCTGCTTTCCCGGCTGACTCTGCTCAAGCCCAACGTTCCGGAAGCGGAGCTGCTGACCGGTATGATCATCCAGGGAGATATGAACCTGAGCCGTGCCGCCGATGCGCTGCACCGGCTGGGAGTGCGCCGGGTCTACCTTTCCCTGGGAGAAAGAGGCGTCTGGGTGGATGACGTACGGGACGGCGGAACCCTGCTGCCCTGTATTCCGGGATCCATTGTCAACACCACCGGCTGCGGTGATGCTTTCGTGGCTGCTGCTGCCGACGCCTACCTGACCGGCCTCAGCACCATGGAAGGCGCAAAGCGTGCCTTGGCCGCTGCTGCCATCTGTGCCGAGGATTCTTCCGCGGTGAATCCCCGCCTTTCCCCTGAAGCCATTGACCTGAAACTGAGTCTTCAGATGTAAACACAGCAAACCCTTCTCCCGCCCTGACACAGCGGAAGGAGCCATAAAAAAGGAGTGTCATTATGAATAACCTGAGCAAATACCTTTCCGTTTCCCCCGAAGTACAGGAAGCCCTGGCCGCAAACAAGCCTGTTGTGGCCCTGGAATCCACCATCATCTCCCACGGCATGCCCTATCCCCAGAATGTGGAGACCGCGCTGAACGTGGAAAAGATTATCCGTGAAAACGGCGCCGTTCCCGCCACCATCGCCATCATTCAGGGAAAGATCACCGTCGGCTGCACGCCGGAGCAGATCGAATACCTGGGCAAAAAGGGACTGGCGGTTACCAAGGCCAGCCGCCGTGACCTACCTGTGCTGCTGATGCGCGGAGAAGACGGCGCCACCACCGTAACCACCACCATGATCGGCGCCGCGCTGGCAGGCATCCGGGTCTTCGCCACCGGCGGAATCGGCGGTGTTCACCGGGGAGCCGAAACAACCATGGACATCTCCGCGGACCTGGAAGAGCTCGCCCAGACCCCTGTAATGGTCATCTGTGCCGGCGCCAAGAGCATCCTGGACCTGGGGCTGACCCTGGAATACCTGGAAACCCACGGCGTGCCGGTTATCGGTTACGGAACGGAAGAGCTTCCGGCTTTCTATACCCGTTCCTCCGGCTTCAAAGTGGATTACCGCCTCGATACCCCGAAAGAGATTGCGGATGCTTTCCGGGTCAAACTGGAATGCGGCCTGCAGGGCGGCATGCTGGTCACCAATCCGATTCCCGAACAGTATTCCATGGATCCGGATTATATCAACGCGAATATCAATGAAGCCATTGCTGAATGCGAACGGCTCGGCATCCACGGCAAGCAGACGACTCCCTACCTGCTGGACAAGATCCAGAAGCTGACCGGCGGTGATTCCCTGAAGGCGAATATCCAGCTGGTCTACAATAACGCGAAGCTCGGCGCGCAGGTTGCTGCCGCGCTGTGCAGATAAGCGGCAAACCAAAGAACAGCCCGCGGCAGATTTGCCGCGGGCTGTTGTGTTTTGTACAGGGATTATTTGACCGCTTCCGCGCCCTTTTCCATCGCCTGCCGGTTGATGGGCAGCAGATGTTCCTTCTTCGGTCCGAAGGTGGCTTTCAGGGCTTCCATGGCAGAATCGATGCTGATCACGCCGGTTTTGGCGATGATCGCGCCGAGCATAACCATGTTGGCGGTCCGGCTGTTACCGATCTGTTCCGCAATACCGTTGCAGTCCACGGGGATCGCGGTGATATCGTCCCGGTCAGGGGTGATATCGATCAGGGAGGAGTTATACAGCATGATACCGCCCTTTTCCATCGCGGGAGTGAACTTGATCATGCTGGGCTTGTTCATAATCACGGCGATCGGGATTTCCGTCACCAGCGGGGAACCGATGGGTTCATCGGAAATAACCACGGCGCAGTTCGCTTCGCCGCCGCGCATCTCCGGGCCGTAGGACGGCATCCAGGAGACGTTCATTCCTTCATGCATGGCAGCCTTGGCCAGCAGCTGGCCGATCAGCAGTACGCCCTGTCCGCCGAATCCGGCAATAAGGAATTGAGCTTCCATGGATTACTCAACCTCCTTCTTCACGCCCAGCGGATACTGGGGAATCATGTTGGTTTCCACCCACTTGAGTGCTTCCTGGGGGGTCATTCCCCAGTTGGTGGGGCAGGCGGACAGCACTTCAACCAGCGAGAAGCCCTTGCCGGCAATCTGCATTTCGAAAGCCTTGTTGATGGCCTTCTTCGCTTCCATGATGTGCTTCA
>JAGAAC010000074.1 GCA_017615475.1 Clostridia bacterium | reverse complement strand
GCTGGCAATCGCGGCTTCCTTCAGCTTTTCCTGGTCGGCGGTCACAGGGCAGCGCATGTCCAGGGTGCCGAACCACTTGCCGTCCTCCAGCTTCAGGATACCCATGTTGCAGGTCAGTTCCTCGGAAATATCATCCCGGCAGGCGCAGCCCAGGCTTTTGCCGTCATGCTCCAGGCCGACCTTGTCCGCCAGGACAGCCACCGGGCCGTCCGCGCCCAGTTCCTTCAGCAGCAGGAGCATCATGCCGATGGCGTTCCGTTTGCCTTCCGGATAAGCGCTGTGGCCGGGAATGCCGACCGCCTTCAGCCATACGCCCTTGTCTGTCACTTCGGCCGTATAGGGCAGGCCCGTCTTTTCCGCGTATGCCTTCACCTGTTCGGCGATCTCCGCGCCGCCTTCCACCAGGGCCCGGCATTCACCGGGAATCACGTTGACCCGGTCGCCGGTGCACAGCTCCAGGATCTTCAGGCCGGTTTCGGATTCGGGAGCCAAAGCCGCCAGGACCAGCATGCCCTTCTCCGTGTTGATCAGCGGGAAGCTGGCATCCGGGCTGAATCCGATATCCGGAATCTTTTCATGTTCGCCGTAGTAGGCCATGTCCTGCCATTCGCTTTCCTCATCGCAGCCGAGGATCAGGCGGATGCTTCTTTTCAGCGGAATCCCCGCTTCCCGGATCGCCTTCATGGCAAAAAGAGAAGCCAGGGCCGGTCCCTTGTCGTCATTGGTTCCCCGTCCGTACATCCGGCCGTTCTCAATCAGGCCCTCAAAGGGTGGCTTCGTCCATCCGTCCCCCACGGGAACCACATCCAGGTGACCCAGCACCGCGATCTTCTCTTCCGCGTCTCCCAGCGTCACGTCGCAGGCATAGCCGTCAAAATCCCGCACCGGGAAACCCAGGGAACGGGCATCCTCCATCGCTGTGTCCAGCATTTTCCGGACGTCCCGTCCGAAAGGCGCTCCGTCCTCCGCGTCGCTTCTCACGGAAGGAACCCGGATCCAGCGCTGCAGCATTTCCGTATAGGCTTCCCGATAGCTGTCAATCAGCTCATAAACTTTCTTTTCCATCGTTTCTCCTTGTTTCCTTACTTCCTGTCCACAATCTCAAAGGTAGTTACTGCACAATGCGGAGATCCATCACTATCGATTGACCTCCTACCTCCTACTTCCTACCTCCTACCTCAATTAAAAGGCATTTCTCGGGTCTTTACTCTTTTTCTTCGGAGCATCGGGATCAATGTACTCAATCTCCAGCCGTTCAAAGGGAACGGTCTCAAAGAAGGCATCCGGCAGGAAACGGGTCATTCCGAATTCATCCCATTCCCGCTCATTTTTGTCCAGCCAGATCGGATCCGGCAGGTCCAGTTCATGGCAGGCATCGTGAAGCGCCTTGTGAGCGTCCGCCCGGGTGCAGGGGACCGTCGTCTGCAGGTCCGTCCTGTGATGCCGGATTGTTTTCACCCAAAGCGCCGTAGCCATAGGAATGCCCCCTCAATTCACAATTCATAATTCATAATTCATAATTTAATTACTTATCCCGCTTTCAACGCCTGTCTTCATCCAACTGCTTTGTATGGGATGAGCCGGGTATTGGTTGACCATTCATAATTGTTGAGGAGTCATCCGTGCTTTAGCACGGCCAATGACTCCCATGCTACAGCCGTCAGCGCGTTTGCGCTGGTAACGGCGATCGCAGAAGATGAATTCTGAATTATGAATTCAACATGATATTATCTCATGAATGGTGATCATTTATCAACCTTTTATTTTTCAAGCTTCCGATCGCCCCATGCCCGTACGGCTTCCGCCGCGGTCCGGTTCATCCCGGGCACGTTGGCCAGCGTTTCCAGATCCGCTTCCCGGATGGCTTTCAGACTGCCGAAGGCCTTCAGCAGGGCCTTCCTTCTGGCCGGACCCACGCCCGGAATATCCTCCAGCTGAGAATGGATGGACGCCTTCCCCCGCAGTGCCCGGTGATGGATAATGCCGAAGCGGTGCGCTTCATTCCGGACCCGCTGAACCAGCTGCAGCTCGGGGGTATGGTGATCCAGCAGGATCGGTTCCTCCGCGTCCGGAAGCCAGATCTCCTCCAGCCTCTCCGCCAGGCCGAACATTGCCGGCGGTTCTATTCCCTGGTCCAGGATGGCCTGCCTGGCAAAACGCAGCTGCTGGGGACCGCCGTCGATCAGGATCAGGTCCGGCAGGTCCGTAAACTTCCCTTGGGCCGCCCCTTCTTCCTTTTCCCGCGCCGCGTGCGCGTACCGCCGGCTCAGCGTTTCATACAGGGAGGCAAAGTCATTGGCGCCTTCCACCGTTTTGATCCGGAAATGACGGTATTCCTTCCGGGCCGGTTCACCGTCGATGAACACAACCATTGCCGCCACGCTCTGCACACCCTGGGTGTTGGAAATATCATAGCCCTCAATCCGCCGGGGATACCGGTCCATGCCGATGATCTGCCCCAGCTTTTTAGCGGCTTCCACCGTGCGTTCCTCGTGAACGGTCCGCCTGGCGTTCCGCTTCAGCAGGGCATCCTTCGCGTTCTTCGCCGCCAGCAGCACCAGCTCGTGCTTTTCTCCCCGCCGGGGAGTGGCTACCGTCACCGCGGTGCCCTTCTTTTCCCGCAGCCAGGCTTCCAGCTGCTCCGCGGCGCCTTCCGGCAGCGTCTCGCAAAGCACGTTCCGGGGGATCAGTCCGGCCTGCTCATAATACTGGGTCATGAAGGAGGCAATAATCTCGCCCGGCTCTTCCCCGCCTTCCCGGGGCAGGGCGAAGTGATCCCCGCCCACCATCCGGCCGCCCCGGACGTAGAGGATCTGGATCATCGCGTCCAGTCCGTCCTGTGCCAGGGCAATCAGGTCCTGCTCGCTGCGGTCGGTCCTCAGGGCAATCTGCCGTTCCATCAGGCCTTCCACATCGCGGATTTTATCCCGGATGGCAGCCGCCTTCTCATACCGCATGGCCTCCGCCGCGGTCTGCATATCCTTCTTCAGTTTTTTCAGTACGCCCTCATAATCCCCGCCCAGGAAACTCAGGACACCTTCCATCATCTCCCGGTAGGCTTCTTCCGTGACCTTTCCGGCGCAGGGAGCCATGCACCGGCCGATATCATAGTTCATGCAGGGGCGTTTCACGGTCTTCGGCGGCAGGGTCTGCGTGCAGGAGCGAATCGGAAACACGTCCCGTACAGCCTCTATCACCTGCCGGACGGCATTGGCACCGATATACGGGCCGAAATACCGTGCCCCGTCCTTCTCCATTTTGCGGCACAGCTCCAGCCGGGGGAAGGGCTGGCGCATGTCCACCTTCAGGTAGGGATAGTGCTTGTCATCCTTCAGCAGGATGTTGTAATAGGGTTTATGAAGCTTGATCAGGTTGCATTCCAG
>JAGAAC010000073.1 GCA_017615475.1 Clostridia bacterium | reverse complement strand
TGATGCGGTATTGGAGCGGGCGATGGGAATCGAACCCACGTGACCAGCTTGGGAAGCTGGAGCTCTGCCATTGAGCTACGCCCGCACGCTCCGCATCAAGCCCTTGAAGACTTGCGAACAAACTGTATTTTATCCGCTTTTTCCTTGTGTGTCAACCCTTTGAGGCGTGAATCGGAAGCGCCTGAGCGGAAATCCGGGAAAAGGAAGTTCGCCCCTGTGCTTTCATTACAGAGCGGAATTGTCCGGGGGTCATTCCGGTCATCCGGCGGAAGTCCTTGACCATGTGACTGCTGTCTGTATAGCCGGTTCGGCTGCTGATTTCAGACAGGTCCAGGTCGGAATAGACCAGGTACTGTTCAACGGTCTCCGTACGGATGTGTTCGATAAACTGTTTGCAGCTGAGACCGAAGAACTCATGGAAACGCTTTGCGAACCAGGGATAGCTGAGGGAACAGCGCTTGGCCAGGTCTTCCACGCGGAGCGGCTCGGAGATGTGCTGCTCGATATAGGCGGGGATGTCCAGGATAGGATCCCGTTCCTCCGGCGGGTTCCGCATCAGGGAACCGAAGTTGGTCAGCCAGAAGCGGGCCAGGCCGGTGATCAGCAGGTAGATGAGAGCACGGGTCTGCAGTTCCCAGGCAAAACCCTGCTGTTCGCTTTCATAGACACATTCGCGGATGATGTTGTCCAGGTGCCAGAACTGAACATCTTCCGCCTTCATATGAACCTGGAGGTGGTTGTGGGAGGCGTCCATCGAGAAGGAACGCAGGTCGGACAGATAGGAGGGAATCTCCCGCAGGCGGGTCGCGCTGAACTTGATAATGTCAAAAACGACCGGTTTGCCGTCCGCGGATTCAACGGAGTGGCGGATCAGCGGGGCGATATAGAGCAGTTCGCCCGGCTTCATCACATAGGGGTGGGTTCCCCGAAGCACACGGCAGGTCCCGCTGCGCACCAGCATAACTTCCGTATAATAATGGCTGTGAGGAGCCACAGGGAAAAGGGCTCCGTTGGCGGCAGAGTCAATATGAAGGCACTCAAATGCCTGGCAGAAAGGGGAATCCAGTCTCTGTTCGCTCAATGGATCAGACCTCCTTGAATTATTCAATGAACATCGCGTCACCGAAGGAGAAGAAACGGTATCTTTCCTGAACGGCTTCGCCGTAAACACGCAGGGCTTCGTCCCGCCCCGTCAGCGCACTGACCAGCATCAGCAGGGTGCTTTGGGGCAGATGGAAGTTGGTAATCAGGGCATCCACGGCTTTGATCTTTACGCCGGGGTAGATGAAAATGGCGGTATCCCGGGCACCGGCGTGGACGATTCCGTCTTCCGTGGCCATGGTTTCCAGTGTCCGGACGGAGGTGGTGCCGACGCAGACGATCCGTCCGCCGGCCTGACGGATGCGGTTCAGGGTTTCAGCCGCTTCTTCCGTCACCTGGCAGAATTCGCTGTGCATCACGTGCTCTTCCGCGTTTTCCACCTTTACGGGGCGGAAGGTACCGAGGCCTACATGCAGCAGAACCGGAACAACGGTGATGCCTTTGGCTTTGATCCGTTCCAGCAGTTCCGGGGTGAAATGGAGGCCCGCGGTGGGAGCGGCGGCAGAACCTTCCTGCTTCGCGTAAACGGTCTGGTACCGGTTCGCGTCCGCAAGCTTTTCGTGAATGTAGGGCGGCAGGGGCATTTCCCCCAGCCGGTCCAGCACTTCCTCAAAGACGCCGTCGCAGTGGAAACGGACGATTCGTCCGCCGATTTCCTCCACATTGTCCAGCACCTCGCAGCGGAGCAGCCCGTCCCCGAAGGAGCAGACGGTTCCGGGACGGAGCCTGCGGCCGGGACGGACAAGGGCTTCCCAGTCCGTGGCATTGCGCCGGCGGAGAAGCAGGACCTCAACCGGTACGCCGGTATCCTCCTTGACGCCCAGCAGGCGGGCGGGGATCACCTTGGTTTCGTTGATGACCAGGGCGTCACCGGGGTTGAGGTAATCGATGATATCGTAGAAGTGCTTATGCTCAATCTGTCCGCTTTTCCGGTGGTAAACCAGCAGGCGGCTGTGGTCCCGGGGTTCCACGGGGGTCTGGGCAATCAGCTCTTCGGGCAGGTCATAGTTGAAGTCGGATGTTTTCATGGGGTTCAGATCTCCATCCTGATTTGGGCCTCCGCAGCGGAGGCAGGCATGTTCTTTTTCAGGTGATTCCAGGCGGCGGGGGTGCAGACCCGTCCGCGGGGTGTGCGCATCAGGAAGCCCAGTTGCATCAGGTAGGGCTCGTATACGTCTTCAATGGTTACGGCGTCTTCGCCGGTGGTGGCAGCCAGGGTATCCAGGCCGACCGGACCGCCGGAGAATTTATCCATCATGCAGGTGAGGATGTTCCGGTCCACCTTGTCCAGGCCGAGCTCATCCACGTCCAGGAGGGCAAGGGCTTCCCGGGCAATATCCCGGCTGATATGGCCGCCGGCTTTTACTTCGGCGTAGTCCCGTACGCGCTTGAGCATACGGTTGGCGATACGGGGTGTGCCGCGGCTGCGGCGGGCGATCTCCAGCAGGCCGTCCGTATCCGCGTTCACGCCGAGGATCCCGGCGCTGCGTTCCACGATCTGGCGGAGTTCCTCAGGAGTATACATCTCCAGGCGGAACAGCATTCCGAAACGGTCCCGCAGGGGAGCGGACAGCTGGCCGGCCCGGGTGGTGGCACCGACCAGGGTGAACTTCGGCAGGTCCACCCGGATGCTCCGGGCGGTGGGGCCTTTGCCGATCATGATATCGATGGCGAAATCTTCCATGGCGGGATAGAGCACTTCCTCCACCTGACGGGAAAGGCGGTGGATCTCGTCAATGAAAAGCACATCTCCCGCATTCAGATTGCTGAGGATGGAGGCAAGGTCGCCGGGCCGCTCAATGGCCGGCCCGCTGGTCACGCGGATGTTCTGTCCCATCTCTGCCGCGACGATGCAGGCCAGGGTGGTTTTGCCCAGGCCGGGCGGGCCGTAAAGCAGCATATGATCCAGCGCGTCATGGCGGGAAAGGGCGGCCTTGATATAGATATCCAGGCTGCTTTTTACTGCCTGCTGGCCCACATAGTCCCTGAGCGTATGGGGGCGGAGGGTCTGCTCCACAGAGCTGTCCTCCGACGTATAGGCTCCGGTCATCAATCTGTCTTCCATCATAGATTACTCCTGAATAGTTCAACAATCATCATCCGCAACCTCAATCGTCGCGACTCCACACTGTGGAGCTCGCTCGTTTCGGTTGAATTCAGCTCTGACGAAATTTCTGCCACTGGCAGTCGTCAGAGCTTCATCCTGCCATGGTGCGCAGGGCGAGGCGGATCAGTTCTTCCGGTTTGTCTGTCTGGTCCCTGATCTGGGAGATAGCGTTCCGCGCTTCCGTGGAGGAATAACCCAGGGCAATCAGCGCCTCGATGGCCTCTGTAACGGCATCGGAGCTGAGGGCGGGAGCGGCGGCACTCTGCGACGGGACCGCGGCGGAAACATCCGCCTGGCTGATCTTGTCCTTCAGTTCCAGGGCGATCCGCTGGGCAGTTTTCTTGCCGATGCCGGGGGCACGGGACAGGGCGTTCACATCCCCAAGGAGGATCGCAAGGTTCAGATCCCGCAGGGGCATGGCGCCGAGGACGCCCAGGGCGGTCTTCGGACCGATTCCCGAAACGGAGGTCAGCTGAAGGAACATTTCTTTTTCTTCCCGCGTGGCGAAGCCGAAAAGCTCCATGGCGTCCTCCCGGACGGAGAGGTATGTGTAGCAGCGCATCTTCTCTCCCACGGGCGGGGCGGCCTGCAGGGTGTTGTTGGAACAGTTCAGCTGCCAGCCGACGCCGGAAGCCAGAAGGACGAGGCTGCCGTTCAGCTTCTCGCAGACTTCGCCTTCAATGAACGCGTACATAGTGTTTCCTCCATCATGTGATCGCAGTAAAACAACGGGGTAACCCGGACTTTATTTCATCAGGAACTGGGATTTGGCCACGCCGGCCTGGCAGTGGGTGATGGCACAGGCAATGGCATCGGCAGCGTCATCCGGCTTCGGGATCTCGTCCAGTTTCAGCAGGAGCTTGACCATCTGCTGGATCTGCTTTTTATCGGCTTTGCCGTATCCGGTGATCGCCTGCTTGATCTGCATGGGGGTGTATTCGTAAAGATTCTGTGTATACTCAGCGGCCGCAATGATCGCCGCGCCGCGGGCGGCCCCGACCATCAGGGCGGTGGTCACGTTCCGGGCGAAAAACAGCTCTTCAAACGCAACGTCATCCGGATGGTAGATGTTCAGCAGGTCCCGGATGCCGAGCTGCAGCGTGCGCAGGCGGTTCTGCATGGGGACGCCGGCCTTGGTTTCGATACAGCCGTAGTTGATCAGCTTCATGCGGCTGCCCTCTGCCTCCACCACGCCCCAGCCCATCAGGGCGTAGCCCGGATCGATGCCCAGAACGATCAAAAAACCGCCTCTTTCCTATAATTATACAAAAACATGGTAAACGTTACCTCCGGGAATGTCAAGGCGAACAAAAGGAAGGGCCGGAGGCCCGGGCCTGTTGATCCGCCTTCCCTGACCGGGTCAAAACCGTCTTTTTTCCGTACTGTTGTTGCGAAACCGGTGGTTTTGTGTACAATGTTGGTGTTATGTGAGACTGTAAGGAGGCTTGTCGTATGAAGCTTTGGGGAGGACGGTTCGAAAAAGCAACCGATGGACTGGTGGATGATTTCCATTCCAGCATCTCTTTTGACAAGCGGCTTTTTGAACAGGATATTACCGGCTCCATTGCCCACGCCACCATGCTGGGTGAGGAAGGCATCATCCCTGCGGAGGACGCGGCAAAGATCGTGGAGGGCCTGAAGGGCATCCTGGAGGACGCGCGGGCCGGAAAGATCGAGTGGATGGTGGACGCGGAGGATATCCACATGAACGTGGAAACCCTGCTGACACAGCGCATCGGCGATGCCGGAAAGCGCCTGCATACCGGCCGGAGCCGGAATGACCAGGTGGCGCTGGACACACGGATGTACGCCAAGGCAGCCTGCCGGGAAACGGAGGCGATGCTGGAGGAGCTGATCAGCGCCCTGCTTTCCATCGCCCAGGACAACCTGCATACGATCATGCCCGGCTATACCCATATGCAGAAGGCACAGCCCATCACCCTGGCACACCATATGATGGCGTATGTCCAGATGTTCCTGCGGGACCGGAACCGGTTCAGCAATGCCTATAAGGCAGCGGATGTTATGGTGCTGGGTTCCGGCGCACTGGCGGGCACCACCTATCCCCTGAACCGGGAACGGGTCGCGGACCTGCTGGGATTCTCAAAGATTTCCGAAAACAGCCTGGACGGCGTGGCCGACCGGGACTATATGCTGGATTACCTTTCCGCGGCTTCCATCTGCATGATGCACCTGAGCCGCTTCTGCGAGGAGCTGATCCTCTGGAACACCAACGAGTTCCGCTTTGTGGAAATGGATGATGCCTTTGCCACAGGCTCCAGCATTATGCCCCAGAAGAAGAATCCGGACGTGGCGGAACTGATCCGCGGCAAGACCGGACGGGTCTACGGCCACCTGATGGGCCTGCTGACGGTGATGAAAGGCCTGCCGCTGGCTTACAACAAGGATATGCAGGAGGACAAAGAAGCCTTCTTTGATACCCGGGATACCCTGGTGAAGGGCCTGACCGTGTTCACCGCGATGCTGAAGACCGTCACCTTCCGCAAGGATGTGATGGAACGCGGCGCTTCCGGCGGTTTCACCAACGCGACTGACTGTGCGGACTACCTGGTGAAGAAGGGCGTTGCTTTCCGGGATGCCCACAAGGTAGTCGGTGAGTTGGTTGCCCACTGCCTGAATGAAAACAAGGCCCTGCTGGACCTGACGCTGGAGGAACTGAAGCAGTTCCATCCCGCTTTTGAGCAGGATGTGTTTGATGACCTGAGCATGATCTCCTGTGTGGAGAAAAGAAAAATCCCCGGCGCACCTGCTCCGGAGATGGTTCAGAGGGCAATCGATGCCGCTAAGGCGGAACTGAAGAAGTAATTCACAGTTCAGAATAAACTGATCCTTATTCAAGAAGCATCAGGATGGCTTCTGTACAGCCGCCGTGGTCCAGGTCGGAAACGATCCGGTCCGCGGCGGTTTTCACATGCTCCGGCGCGTTCCCCATGGCAATGCTGAAGCCGGCGGTTTTCAGCATGGGGATGTCATTGTCCGCGTCGCCCACGGCGATGCAGGCTTCCACCGGAATATGCAGCAGGCCGCACAGGCGCTCCAGACCGGAACCCTTGCTGACGCCTTCGGCAGAGCATTCCAGGGAAGAAATCTCCGAATAGACCAGTTCCAGGTCCGGGGCTTCCAGCGCTTTCCTGGAGCGGACCCGCTCCTCCACTTCCGCGTGGTACAGGTTGATCTTCAGGAAAGGCTCCGTGCAGGATTCCGCGAAGGCGTAGATGTCCGGCACCAGCGTCATGGCCTTTTCATACATGGGGCGGTAAACACCCATGTTGTAATGCTCCAGGTTGTCCATGTGGGAGGCCTGGATCACATCCCGGTCTGCCAGCACCAACTGGGGCATGATGTCCTTTGTGCGGGCCAGGGAGAGGATCTGTTTCGTATGTGCGGCAGGGATACCGCGGAGGCCGAAAGCCTTCTTTTCCTGTATGTCATACAGCCCCGCGCCGCTGGCAAAGACGGCATAACGAACCTCAGGCAGCTGTTCAATCTGCTCTGCCAGTTCCGGCACTGCCCGGCCGGTATCAAAGGCCACGGTCTTTCCAGCGGCACAGACTTTCCGGATGGCCCGGACGGCGTCTTCCGGAATCTCCTTCCGGCTGTTGAGCAGGGTTCCGTCCAGATCCAGGGCGATCAGCTGATAGTTCATGCGGGGCCTCACTTTCCTGTGTTTGCCGGAGCAGTTTACCATACCCGTTCCGGCTTGTCCACAGGCGGAGAAAAATAGTGCTGGACAAACAGAAATCCCTTTGATATAATAGCCGTTGCTGATCGTGCCGATGTGGCTCAGTTGGTAGAGCAGCCGATTCGTAATCAGCAGGTCAGGGGTTCGAGTCCCCTCATCGGCTCCATTCATATCGAGGTGTAGCGCAGCTTGGTAGCGCGTTTGGTTCGGGACCAAAAGGCCGCGGGTTCGAATCCCGCCACTTCGACAGCAAAAAGGCACCCCATTCGGGGTGCTTTTTTTGCTGTTTCCGAAGTGGCAGGATCCGAAAAGCGCAGGCCTTGGAAAGGCCGTGGCAAACGAGGGAAACGATTATCCGCAATCTCGGTCGGCATAGCGGGTATTGCTTTCGCTACAACCCGCTATTTGCCTCGATTGACAGCCCGGGGCTGCCGCCCGTTTTCCGCTGACAAAGAGCCACTGGCTCTTTGTCCGGGCGCTTCAAACCCCACCTCGTTTTCGCTTTTAGCGAATGCCCCACTGGGGCACCACTCGGATTGCTCCCCGCTTCGACTCCCGGAAGCGTTGATTTTCCTATGCTTCCGGGCTTTTCATTTTTGGCGGATTGCCGATTTTGAGCGTTTATTCCATGATAAACCTCAATCTTGACACGTAGACATATGATGATATAATTATGATATATCAAACAAGGAGGATACCTGAGCTATGATGACATTCCGGGAATCGATCAGGCCTTCAGCTGATCTCAGGAACCACTACAATGAAATTTCAAGACAATGCAGAGAAAACAAAGAAGCTGTGATTGTTACAGTAAACGGTCGGGGAGATACTGTTTCCATTGCATATGAAGAATACATGAGGATGAAAGCCAGGATTGAACTGCTCGAAATACTCGCAGAGGCGGAAGAAGACGTGAAGTTCGGCAGAGTTGCCCCTGTTCAGGAAACTTTCGATGATATCAGAAAAATGCTGATGGAGGAGAAGCTGTGAAATACAAAGTATTACGTACTGACACAGCGGATGCCCTGATCAGAAACATTGTTTTGTATATTGCTGAGAAGTTCGGAAATGAAACAGCATTGGAAAAACTGAACGAGCTTGAAGCATCCATTCTCGCATTGGGAGATAATCCATATATCGGAACGGAACCCAGATATACCGTTTTAAAACGACAGGGATATAAGGTTCTTATTCTGGAAAAAGATCTGGTTTTCTATAAGATTGACGACGAAAAAAAAGCGGTAATTGTATATGCAGTTGTCGATCAAAGGCAGGATTATCTGAGTATTATCAGAGGTCTATGATATTCAGAAGAAATGAATGAAACACAGTCATATCTATGCTTATCCAAAACTGCTGATCGCCCGGATCTGGCAGCCTGAATACCAGCACGAAGGAATTCGCATTATAGATGCCGCAGACTG
>JAGAAC010000072.1 GCA_017615475.1 Clostridia bacterium | reverse complement strand
CCAAGTTGTATGCCGGCGCTGACGCGCAGGACATGCCCGACCTGTTCCTGATGCATTCCAATCACATTTTCATGTTCGCCGCGAAGGGCGCTCTGCTGGACCTGACCGACCTGAACTATGACTTCAGTCCCTATCCGGCCGGCATCACCGCGCTGTACAATGTGGAAGGCAAACAGCTGGCGATCCCGAAGGACTACGACACCATCGCGCTGGCCTACAACAAGGACATTTTTGACGCGGCGGGCGAGCCCTATCCGGACGACACCTGGGACTGGGCGAAGCTGAAGGAAGTGGCCAAGAAGCTGACCGATCCCGAAAAGGGCATCTGGGGCTTCGGCGCTCCCAATGAACCCCAGCTGGGCTACCTGAACCTGATCTACCAGAACGGCGGCGTAGCCTATGATCCGATCAGCAACACCTGCGGCTACAACATGGATGAAACCAAGGAAGCTATCCAGTTCTGGGTTGATTTCCAGAACGAGGGCATTTCCCCCACGCTGGCCCAGTTCGCCGAACTGTCCAATGACGAGCGCTTCAAGGCCGGCCAGGAAGCCATGACCTTTGTGGGAAGCTGGCTGATGAACAGCTACAATGACAGCCCGGTTGCCGGACATTTCGACCTGTGCGTACTGCCCAAGGGCAAGACCCGTGCCTCCATCTACAACGGCCTGGGCTTCGCCGGCAGCGCTTACACCAAGAACCCCGAAGTCGTAAAGGACTTCATCGCCTTCTGCGGCAGCAAGGAAGCGAACATCCTGGCGGCGGAGAAGAAGGCTGCGATCCCGGCATACGCGGGCACCGAAAGCTACTTCACCGACAACTTCAGCGATATCAACATCGCCTGCTTCCCGGAAATGATCGCTTACGGCGTGCAGTATCCCTTCAGCGTGAACAAACCCCAGTGGGAAGGCACCGAGACCGACCTGATGAACGCCATCTACGCGGGCGAAATCAGTGTCAGCGACGCAATGGACCAGCTGTATGCTGAAATCTGCGATATCGAAGGTCTTTGATCCTGACTAAGATGTCTCTCCCGCCGCTGTAACCCCCGCGACGGGAGACTTTCGGAAACTGTTCCGCGGGCTTTGGGTACACCCGCGGAACAGTTTTCTGTAAGGGAGGTAAACCGGTGAGTGATCTGACAGTAAACCGTATGGGAAAAATACCGCACAGGCGCGGAAGGAAACCGTGGAACCAGAGCGCGGGCTGGGGCCTTGCCCTGGTCGCGCCGACGATCATCGGATTGTGCGTGCTGAATATCTGGCCGTTCTTCCAGACGCTGTGGCTCAGCCTGATGAAATACACCAACGTGGGCGATCCGAAATATATCGGATTTGAGAACTACGTGAAGATGCTGACCAAGACGGCAACCGCGGGCTCCGTATCCATCTGGCAGGCAACAGGGAACACACTGATGTTCGTGCTGCTGACGGTACCGGTAGGGGTGTTTATCGCGCTGGTTCTCGCGACGCTCCTGAACAACCGGATCCGCGGAAAGAACGTTTACCGCGGCATCTATTTCCTGCCGATGGTTGTGGCGCCGGCCGCGGTGGCGTTTGTGTGGAAATGGATCTTCAATTCCGACAACGGAATCCTGAACCAGTTCCTCGGTCTGTTCGGGATTAAGGGAACCACCTGGATTTCCGATCCGAACACGGCGCTGCTTTCCTGCGCGGTCATCAATGTATGGAGCGCGGTGGGCTACGACCTGGTACTGATCCTTGCGGGCCTGCAGTCCATCTCCCGCACCTATTACGAGGCGGCGGAGATTGACGGCGCAGGGCCGGTGGCGCAGTTCTTCCATATTACGATTCCGATGGTTTCCCCGACGCTGTTCTTTGTGATCCTGATGCGGACGATGACCTCCCTGAAACAGTTTGATACGGTCTATCTGCTGGTGCCGTCCCGGTCCAATCCGGCCTACCGCAACGCGGCGACGCTGATGACTGTTTTCTACCGGGAAGCCTTTGAAAAGTTCAATAAGGGCTATGCTTCCGCCATTGTTATCTTCAGCTTCCTGCTGATCAGTATCTTCACCCTGATCCAGTTTGTCGCAGAGAAGAAACTGGTTCACTATGAAGAGTAAGGAGGGAGAGACGATGACAAACGCTGTACTGGCACAGAGGAAACCGCACCGCCGGCGGAAAGGGAAGCCCCTGACCCATACGGTTCTGATTCTCGGTTCCTTTATCATGCTCTTTCCCTTCGTGTGGATGATCCTGACATCCCTGAAGACGAATGAGGAATCCCTGCGGATTCCGCCCACCCTGTTTCCGGAAGCGCTGAACTGGAGCAACTATGACGTGGTGATGGGAGAACTGCCCTTCGGCACGCTGTATATCAACACCCTGCTGATGATGTTCTGGCGGGTGGTGTGCGCCGTGGTGTTCTCCTCCATGGCGGGTTTTGCCTTCGCGAAACTGAAATTCCCCGGCAGGAAAGTGCTGTTCTTTATCGTGCTGACCCAGATGATGCTGCCGAACCAGATCTACCTGATTCCCCAGTACCAGATGCTCAGCAGCCTGCGCCAGCTGAACTCCATTTTCGCGCTGGTGTTCCCGGGCCTGGTATCCGCCTTCGGCACCTTCTTCCTTCGGCAGTTCTACATGAGCCTGCCGAATGACCTGATGGAGGCGGCGGTGATCGACGGCTGCAATGTGGGACAGGCTTTTGTGCGCATCCTGATGCCGCTGACAAAGACGGCCCTGATTGCCCTGGGCATCTTTACGGCGCTGTTTGCCTACTCGGATATGATGTGGCCGCTGATCTGCAACACCAACATGAACAAGATGACCCTTTCCGCGGGGCTTTCCTCCCTGAAGGGGCTGAACGATACCCGCTATCCGATCATGATGGCCGGGGCAACGCTGGCCATGGTGCCCATGATGGTGATCTACCTGATCTTCCAGCGGCAGTTTATCGAAGGAATTGCGCTGACCGGCCTGAAGGGCTGAACAGACAGCAGCAAAAAGCCGCGTTCCCGAAAGGGAACGCGGCTTTGCTTTTTCATCAGTTTATTTCAGCGCACGGACGGAGGAGCCTTCAGCCAGCTCCGTGGTGAGGGTTACGATCCGGGGCGTGATGGATTCCTTGCTGGAAAGCATATCCAGCATCAGGTTGGCGCACTCACGGCCGATGCCCAGCTGGGGCTGGCGGATCAGGGTCAGGTCCGGGAAGATGCCGCCGAAGAGCTCCAGCTTATCGAAGCCGATGACGGAAAGATCCTTAGGAACCTCAATGCCGTTATGCTGCAGGGCAAGCATGCCGCCGAGGGTCATTTCGAAGTTGGTGATGAACAGGGCCGTGGGCGGATCCTGGAGCCTGACCAGCTCCTGAACAGCCTG
>JAGAAC010000071.1 GCA_017615475.1 Clostridia bacterium | reverse complement strand
TGCGCGGTGTGGAGAATCTCCGCAGGGAGTTTCCGCAGGCCGCTTTTACCACCGATATCCTGACCGGTTTTCCCGGCGAAACGGAAGAAGAATTCGCTGAAACCAAAGCCTTCATCGAAAAGATCGGTTTCGCGCGGATTCATGTTTTCCCCTATTCTCCCCGTCCCATGACGCCAGCCGCGGCAATGCCCGGCCAGCTTTCATCCGCCGAAAAGGAACGGCGTGCCCGCGAGCTGATTGCCCTTGGGGAACAGGTGGCGAACAGGTATCTGTCCTCCTGGATCGGCCTGGAAACAGACCTTCTGCCGGAGGAGATCGTGGACGGCTGCTGGGAGGGATATACGCCTGAGTATATCCGTGTGCGCCTGGAAAACGGAAACTGCCTGTCCGGTGTTCCCGTACGTGTCAGGCTTGTGAGTGCCGGTTCCCGCGTTATGCGCGGAGAGCTTATACATGAATCTGAAAGAAAAGGATGATGAACGTTATGGAAAACTGTCTCTTTTGCAAAATCATCAGCGGGGAGATTCCCTCTCAGAAGGTTTATGAAAACGAGTATGTCTATGCCTTCCGTGATATTAATCCGCAGGCGCCTGTTCATATCCTGGTGGTGCCGAAAAAGCATATCAGCTCCCTGGATGATACCGCCGGCTCCACCGATACCGAGCTGGCTGAATGCCTGCGTGCTGTGAAGGTCATCGCTGCGCAGGAAAACCTGACCGGCGGCTACCGGGTTGTCTCCAACTGCGGACCGGACGCGTGCCAGTCTGTCCATCATCTGCATTTTCATATTCTCGGCGGCCGGCAGATGGGCGAACAGATGGCGTAAGAAACGTTTTCCGGAAAAAAAGTTGACTAGACGGGTTAATGGCTGTATAATAACATACGGTTTTCGGTTTTCTTTGATACCGCAGGCCATTGTATTGAGCGAGGGGAGGGATAACAAGTGTCCGAGGTTCGTATCCGCGAAAATGAGTCCCTGGAAAGTGCGCTCAAACGGTTTAAGCGGCAGTGCGCCCGCAGCGGCGTTCTCCAGGAAGTGCGTAAACGCGAGCATTATGAAAAGCCCAGCGTTAAGCGTAAGAAAAAAGCTGAAGCCGCCCGTAAGCGCAAATGGTGATGTAGCAAAACTCCCTTCTCTTCGGAGAAGGGTTTTTTTGTTGCCCTTTTTTGCTTTCTTTCATGGAAATAGTTCCCCTCTGTGCCTTGTCATACAAGACTTCATCTGCTATAATACAAAATAGCTTCTGAAGAAAAGAGGATGTCATGGTCTATTCGTTTGAGCTGATCAAACATGCAAATATACGTTATCGCGATAGTCTTTCTGTTCTTTCCCGTTGTGAGTTGTTTGCCATGCTTTCTTCTCTCGGCATTTCCTGTGAAATCCGTGAAGAATCCATGGGTACTTCCCGTTTCTTGACTTTTGATTGCCGTCCCCTGACCGGGGAGGAGCTTTCCTTCCTGTCCGGTCACAGTTCCGTCGTTTTCATGGCGGAAAAGCACGGTGACATGCTGAAACCCCTGCCTGTACTCACAGCCGGATATCTTCCCGAGGATCTTCCTGAGGTGCTGAAATATAAGGGAAAAACCAGCGCCTCCTTTACACGCATGATGATCAATACGGCTTGTTCCCTTTCCGCCTTTCACGGGCAGGATACTCCCCTCACCTTTCTGGATCCCCTATGCGGCAAAGCCACCGGCTGTTTCTGTGCCGCAGTCGCCGGTATGAACGCCGTCGGCCTGGATATCAGCAAAAAGGAAATCAGTGAGGCCGTTTCCTATTTTTCCCGTTACCTGAAATATCATAAGCTGAAACATGCGGAGCGCTCTGTTTCCGTTACCGCGTCCGGACATTCAGTCCCGGTTTCCGAGTTTACTTATGCCGACACGAAAGAGCATTATCAGTCCGGTCAAACACGCTGGCTTCGTCTGGCCTGTTCCGACATGTCGGATGCTCCCCTCCTTTTCAGAAAATCCCGGGCGCATATCATTGCGGCTGATCTTCCCTACGGCGTTCAGCATGCACCCCGGGCCGGAGGCCGTCCCGATACCCTTCAGGACTTCCTGAAGCGCGGTCTCCCCGTCTGGAAGAAATGCCTTGAACCGGGCGGTGTCATTGCTCTCAGTTTCAACACTTTTACCCTGCCCTCTTCAGATGTCCGTTCAGCGCTGGAAAACGCCGGCTTCACCCTTCCGGAGAATGACCTGTTTTACAGTCTGAAACACGAGGTCGAACAAGCGGTTACGCGGGATGTCATCTTTGCTTTCAATACACAGGAGGAATCTGTAAAATGACCTACAATGAGCTCAATCAAATGACGGTACTTCAGCTGCGCAAACTGGCGAAAGAAAATTCAGTGGTTCTCGGTTCGGGAATCGATAAGGCCGGAATCATCGATAAGCTTCTTCCTGTCCTTTCCGACAATACGGAGCCTGAACCGCCAGTTCATGAAGAAAGTACCCTGGCTGAGCCGAAATACCAGGCAGCCTGGCATAATTCAGATACACCCAAATACAGCGCAAGACCCGCTTACCAGGCTCCGGGTTCCGCTCCCCGTCCCGCCTGGCAGAGCACATCCCCTTCCGGACAGCATATGTCGCTGGAACAGCAGCATGCCCAGCCCCTTCGTCCGGGTGGATTTACTCCCCGTTTCGGGCCTGCCGCTTCTTCCGCCCCTGTCCAGCATTCCGCTCCCGCCGAAGAAAGCGCTGAAAAGGCTGTTCCGCCTGTAGCTTCTCCCCTTCCGGAAAAACGGATTGCCCGTGCTCCGGAAGCCGGTTTCGGACCCCGTACCTTCGGTCCAGGATCCGTACCCGTACAGCGTCCCCAGGAGAATGTTCCTTTCTCTCCCCTCCAGTCCCAGGATACCGGTATTCAGGCTCCTACGCTGGAAGAGCTCCTTGCTGCCGGGGACTATGAAGAAGGCGGCGGTATTCTCGAACTGCATCCCGATGGATATGGATTCCTTCGCAACACCTCATTCCAGCCCTCCACAAAAGACATTTATGTTTCCATGGCGCAGATCCGCCGTTTCGGCCTGCGTACCGGAGACTTCATTAAAGGCAAAATCCGTCCCCAGCGTGAGGGGGATAAATACGCTGCGCTTTTGTATATCTCCAGCGTCAATGACATTCCTGAAGAGGAAGCCTTCAGCCGTCCCGCTTTTGACGAGCTCACCCCTGTCTATCCCAGCCGCAGAATCTCTCTGGAAAGCAAAGACGGCAAATCCTTCCCGGATATGCGCCTGCTGGATTTGATTGCGCCCCTCGGCTTCGGCCAGCGCGGACTGATGCTCTGTCCTCCCCAGACCGGTAAAACCGAAATCATGCAGCACTTTGCTTCTGTGGTCTGTAAAAACTATCCGGATGTCCATGTGCTGATGCTTATGATCGATGTCAATCCGGAGGACGTGACACTCGTCAGGGATTCCGTTCCCTGTACGGTGCTTGCATCCACCTTTGACCAGCCGCCGGAAGCTCATCTCCGCCTGTCTGAAATTGTGCTCGAGCGTGCTATGCGCCTCGTAGAGCAGAAGAAAGACGTCGTCCTGATTGTGGACAGCCTGACCCGCCTGGCCAAAATCTATACCACCGCCGCTGCCCAGCAGGGCCGCAGCCTGCCCGGTATGGTCAATCCTTCCAGTCTGTTCCGCGCCAAGCGTCTGTTCGGTGCCGCACGGGCATGCAAGGAAGGCGGCAGCCTTACCGTTCTTGCCGCCATGGACATCGCCACCGGCTCCAAGGTGGACGATTCCGTCGTGGAGGAATTCAAGGGAACAGCCAACATGGAGCTGACCCTGGACCAGAATGTCGCAAGGGCCGGTGTCTCTCCCGCCCTGAACCTGCAGCTCAGCTATACCAAGAATTCCGATATTCTGCTGGACACCCGCGAGAAGGAAGGTCTCTCCCTGATCCGGACCATGCTCGGAAACACGTCTTCCTCTGTGGCGATCCCGCAGCTGGTTTCCATGATGGAAAAGACTGATTCCAACGCCGCTCTTCTGCTGAAGATGAAGGACTGGTTTGCCCTCATGAACAGATAACAGGAGGAACCGATGGACTCCATTTATGTGGTAGGTCACAGGAATCCGGATACGGATTCCATTGTGTCAGCTATGGCCTATGCCGCGCTTCAGAATGCCCTGGGCGGGAATCATTATATTGCCGCCCGGTATGGTCATGTGAATACGGAAACAGCTTTCCTGCTGAACAGGTTCGGCTTTCAGCCGCCTGTTCATCTTCGCAGCGTCCGCACCCAGGTCTCGGATATCGATTATGATACGCCTCCGATGATCGGTGCGGGCGTTCCCGTCTCCCATGCGTGGAACGTGCTCCACAGCCAGAATGACAGTATATCCGCCCTTCCGATCATTGAGGAGGACGGACGTCTTTTCGGCATGGTTACAGCCGGCGCCATGGCCCAGAGCGATATGGATTCCATCGTGAATCCCCATGTATCCTCCATTCCCGTCTTTAACCTGCTCAGTGCGCTGGAAGGGCATATCATCAACGCCGAGCAGGATATTTTTGATGAAATTTCCGGCGATGTCATCATCGCCCTCCCGGGAGAATCCTCCCGTATCCGCCCCGGTTCCGTTGTCCTGTGCGGAAGTGAAAAGGAAATGGCGGACCTGGCCCTGGACAGCGGCGCGTCCTGCCTCATTTTCTGCGGTTCCTCCCTGGCGGAGCAGTATCGCGGGCGTTCTTCCAAAACCTGTCTGATCGCCTGTCCCTTTGACGCTTATCGCGCGGCCAGGCTGATTTTTCAGTCCATTCCCGTCGGCCGGATCGCCTGCACGGAAGGCTTGCGTTTCTTCCACCTCACAGATTACTTGGACGATGTCCGGGAAACCGTAATCCAGAGCCGTTTCCGTTCCTATCCCGTCCTGGACGAGGAGGACAAGGTCGTCGGAACCCTGTCCCGGTATCATCTGATCAGTCCCCGCCGGAAAAAGGTGGTTCTGGTCGACCATAATGAAATGGTCCAGGCGGTTGCCGGCCTGGAGCAGGCTGATATCATTGCCATCATCGACCACCACCGCCTGGCGGATATCCAGACCGGTAATCCGGTTTTTATGCGCAATGAACCGGTGGGCTCCACAACCTCCATCGTTGCCGCCATGTACCAGGAGCACGGTCTCCTGCCCTCGCCGAATCTCGCCGGGCTGATGGCAGCCGCCATCATTTCCGACACGGTTATGTTCAAAAGCCCCACCTGCACACCTCATGACCGGGTACTGGCTGAGCGGCTTGCCCGCCACGCCGGGGTGGACTGCGAGGAACTGGGAAAGGCTATCTTCTCCCGCGGTGCATCGGCTGATATGTCACCGGATGACCTGGTTCGCTACGATTTGAAGGAATTCCACCTGGGTTCCCACTCCCTCACCATCTCTCAGATTACCACCGTGGATTCGGAACCCTTTATGAAAAACAAGGATGCCTTTATCAGCTCCCTGGATAAAATCCGTAAAGACCGTCATTATGACCTGGCCCTGCTCATGATCACCAATGTCCTGAAGGAAGGGTCCGAGCTTCTCTTCGCCGGTGATGCGGAAGCGGTCCGCAGCGCCTTTGCCGTGGATGAGCTGCACGGAAGCCATGTTTTCCTGCCGCAGGTCCTGTCCCGTAAGAAACAGATTGTTCCGGCTTTATCCCAGATCTGGGGATAATGGAAAAAGCAGGAAGCGTTTCCGCTTCCTGCTTTCTTTTTTTATATCTTTATTCCATGATGCCGCTGACGCTGAGCCGTTCGCCGTTGTAGGCAAGCCTGACCCTGTATCCGCTTTCATAGATGATTTCGATATCTTCCGGATTCAGCGTGATCCACATCGGGCCGTATACGTCCGGATCGTTGATCTCAGACTGCCACAGAATGTTGCCTTCTGTTGAAATGGCCACCGGGTCGGGTCCCTCTGTGCCGGTGATATACAGGATGCCGGTATCCGGTCCCACGGTATACACCGCGGCATCCCCCAGCGGGCAGGTGGTCTTCGGCAGGTTCCAGACTTCCGTACCATCCATCAGGTCAAGCATCATCAGCCCGTACTGGGCATCATATACATAAACCTGCGGTTCGTCTTCTGTACCGCCCATAAAGGCTTTCAGACTGATTTCCTCTCCGCTTTGTTTCACGGATTCCGTATATCCCCAGATAGGTTCATCATCAATGAAACAGCCCACCCTCAGGTGCTCCCAGTTTTCGCCCTTCTCCGCGCTGACATCATAGGCGGCAAGGACGGAAACATTGAATTCGTGCCAGTCCAGCACAATCTGACCTTCGCCGATAATTTCGTCTCGGTTCATGATGTTCGTGTCTGCCTTGCTTTCCGCCGGTTCAAAATCGGGTGCGGGTTCAAGATATTTTTTCAGGATATAGCCTTCCTGGCCGTCATACTCACATTTGATGTAGAGTTCTTTCTGTTTTTTGTATTTTCCGCCGGTGTATTTGCTGATGTTGTTGGAGCAGTACAGCACAATCGCGTTCAGCGGAACCTTCGCCAGCACTTTGCCGGTCTTGTCCGGCGTTTCCCGAAGGGAAACATAATCCTTGCAGCGGATCACGCGCATGGCGCCCAAGTAAAACTGGTCTTTTTCTACGGTTTTCCTCTCCGCCGTTGATACGGAAAAGGACAGGCAGAGAACCAGAATGAGCAGGATAGACGTAAGTTTTTTCATTGATTCTCCCCCTCTTTATTGCCGAATTCAGAAAATATTTTACTCCAATTCCTTCCAATCCACAAGTAAGAACATCAAAAAAACGGTAAAGCCCTTGTGCTGTACCGGTTTCCCGATATAATTGAAAACAGTATACAGTATGCGGCTTCATGCTGCGGAAAGTGGTGTTATATGAATACGGAACTGGTTGTCTTTATTGTCTATCTCCTCTGTATGCTTGGGATTGGTGTGTATTTCTTCTTCAAAGGCCGCGGCAGCGGTGAAAAGGAATACTTCCTCGGCGGCCGTCACATGGGCCCCTGGGTTTCCGCCCTTTCCGCCGGCGCTTCCGACATGAGCGCCTGGGTGCTGATGGGCCTTCCCGCTTCCATCTATGCCTATGGTATCGGTCAGTCCTGGATTGCCATCGGCCTGGCTGTCGGTTATGCCCTGAGCTGGATTTTCGAAGCTCCCCGCCTGCGCCGTTTCTCCATCGCGGCGGATGACTCCATTACCCTTCCCCAGTACCTGACCAACCGGTTCAAATCCTCTAGTAAAGTCCTGCAGATCCTCTGCGCTGTCATTTTCCTGGTTGCCTATACGATCTACGCCGCTTCCAGCGTCAAGGCCTGCGGCACGCTGTTCAACCAGGTCATCGGTATTGACCCTGCCGTGGCGATGTATATCGCTGCCGCCATCATCATTGGCTATACCTTCATGGGCGGTTTCAGCGCCGTCTGCTGGACAGACTTCTTCCAGGGTCTGCTGATGCTCGGCGCCCTGCTGATCGCTC
>JAGAAC010000013.1 GCA_017615475.1 Clostridia bacterium | reverse complement strand
TACGGAAGACGGTACAGAAGAATATCGTTGTTCTGTCTGCGGCGATGTATGGATGACAGGAACGATTGCGAAACTGGGACACAGCTATGGAGAATGGATTATCATCAGAGAGCCTACCTACACAGAGGAAGGCGAACAGGAGCATCACTGCATCCGGTGTGACCATACGGAAAGGGAAAGCATTCCGGTGCTGAGCATTCCGGAAGAACCGACACCCGAAGGAGAACTCTGAAACTAATCTATTACCTGAACCATTATTGAATACCTATTAAAACGCCGGACGGCAGAGAAAAATCTCTGCCGTCCGAGTGTTTTATTAAATGCTTTCCGGGAGAATTTCCGCGCAGAGGATGGCGGCATCGCGGCTTCCTGTCTGGCGGAAGAACTGGTGAATGAGGACGGTAAACTCTGTTTGTCCTGTCAGGGAGCAGGCCTGCCGCAGGGCAGGCTCCAGTTCACTGGCACCCAGGAGATGCCGGCTTCCGGACGGGTGGGTCAACACAGTTCGCAGGCACTGCCGGGAAGGGACGCGTTCTGTTCCGGGCAGGGAACAGTAAAACATAATCCCGCGGTCAGCCGGCCCCTGGGGGAGAATCTTTTCACCCACGCTGTACCGCTGACGATAGTAAAAGACAAATGAATCCCCGTCCTCCGGGGCGGAACGGTAGACCGGATAGTGCTGGTTTCCGAAGGAAAACAGGTACCGGTCCTGCGCTTCATACATTTCCCAGGGAATACCGGTGGACAGCATATTGAAGCAGTCGATGGACTCCCGGGCTATTGCGATCCGGGAATCAATCCGGCTTTTGAGCAGGGTCAGGCGGTCTATTTCGCTGCGCAGGTTACCCACCAGGAGGTCTGTCTGTCCGGTGTCGAAGGCTTTGGAAATTACTCTCAGCGGGACGCCCATGTTGGACAGGGACCGGATGACGGTTAACTGGTACAGGTCATCATCGGTATAGTCCCGATAACCGTTGGACAGGCGGCCGGGGCGGATGAGGCCCAGTTTTTCATAATACCGGATCATGTCGCGGGATACTCCGGTGGAGCGGGAAGCATCGTTGATTTTCATATCCGGATCCTTTCTCCGACAGGGATTGTTTCTGTGCTTATTATATCATGCATCTATTGACATTGGAACTGTTCCAACGTTTACAATGCAGGCAGAAAGAGAAACCCCGTGAGACGGGAACATAAGAAGGAGGAGAACAACATGAAAAGGATTCTGGCCATTCTCATTGCGGCGATTCTTGTTCTGCCTGTACTGTCCGGCATGGCATGCGCGGAAAGCGCACTGACCGACGGTACCTACAGCGCGGAACAGCAGGGCTTTGGCGGTCCTGTGAAGGTTGAAATCACGATCGAAGGCGGTCAGATCACCGGCGTGGCCATTACCGGTGCCAGCGAGACCGAAGGTGTCGGAGCCGCGGCGCTCAAACCGCTTGCCGGACAGGTGAAGGAAGCGCAGTCCGCCGAAATTGACGGCGTGGCAGGCGCGACCGTGACCTCCGGGGCTGTGAAGGCAGCTGTTGCGGAAATCCTGGCGAAGGCATCCGGAAAAGGCGCGGCCGAACTGGTCATCGCCGACGGAACCTATGAAGCCCAGGCCTGGAGCTTTTCCCTGAACTACCCGCTGAACCTGAAGACGGTGATTGAAGGCGGCAAAATCACTTCCATCGAAGTGGGGGATAACGGAGACACTGCCATTATCCTGAACACTGCCATTGAAAACCTGATTCCCGCGATTATTGAGCATCAGTCTGTGAAGGTGGACTCCGTTACCGGCGCGACCGTGTCCAGCGGAGCCATCAAAGCGGCGGCGGAAGACTGCCTGGTGCAGGCCATTAACGCGGCCGGCGGAGACCCTGCCGCGATTACCGCGTTCTACAGCGTGCCTGAAAAGAGCACCGCTGCCGAGACTATCAACACCAAAGTGCTGGTGATCGGCATGGGCGGCGCCGGCATCATGACCGGCAACCGCGTTGTGGACAAACTGTATGAAGCCTACGAAGGCGATACCTCAAAGATTGACGTCCTGATGATCGACAAGGCCGCCAAGTACGGCGGAACCTCTGTTACCACCTCTTCCCCCATGTCTATCAACCCCAGCTATTTCGTGGAGAAGAATGACGGCAAGGAATATGTGGACGCCGAAAACCTGAAGAAGGTCTGGATGGAGTACACCGAGGGTGATGCCAAGGAATGGGCCATCGACATGATGATGGAATCCTCCGGTGACGCGGTGAACTACCTCATCGACAACGGCTTTGTGTTCGGCGCGCCGGTGCAGGGCCTGTCCGATCCCTACCTGATCTGCTGCAACTACGGCGACGGCTTCATGGTGGACAAGTCCATCGTGCAGGCTTACTTTGACAAGTTCATGGCGAACTATACCGCCAAGGGCGGCAAGTACATGTTGCAGACTGAAGCGACTTCCCTGATCGTGGAAAACGGCCGGGTTACCGGCGTGAACGCGGTCGGCGCGGACGGAACAAGCTATGTGATCAATGCCGAATACATTGTTTCCGCTACCGGCGGTTTCGCTGGCAACGGAGAAATGGAAGACAAGTACTTCTCTGACAACTACTACAACCTTTCCGGCGGCGGACGCTGGAACGCGTACGGCATGACCCAGAACGACGGTAAGATCATCCAGTCCGCCATTGACAACGGCGCGGCAACCTACAACATCGGTATGCCCCCTGTGAGCCACATCGGCGGCGCCTACAAGGTGATGCATGAGTTCCCGATTATCCAGATGGAGTATCCGGACTTCTTCACCGGCAAGCCTGCTACCGTCTCCCTGAACGATATTCCCATGATGCTGGCAGTGGCCCCCAACAGCCTGGCAGTGAACCGCCAGGGCGTGCGCTTCAAGGATGAGACGACCCTGACCGCTTACGGCAACTGGGCGGCGGGCGCTTACTTCTTCACCATCTGGTCTGACGAGCAGATGCAGTCCATCCGTGACAACGGCCTGAAGTTCAGCAACATCGGTATCTTCATCAACCAGGGCGGCTGGCCGGCAAACACCCCGATTCCCGAACTGTATGACGTTCTGGAAAAGGGCATCGAGATGGATTACATCTACAAGGCCGATACCCTTGAGGAACTGGCTGAAAAGATCGGTGTGGATCCCGCGACGCTGGCGAAAACCGTTTCTGACTATAACAGCTACTGCGACACCAAGGAAAACCCGCCCCAGGGCATTGAAAAGAATCCTGTCATTTATGACCTGAGCGGACGCCCCATGGAGGGTGAATACAACGTCTATGAGAAGGTCGAAGGCAACGGACCGTACTACGCCGTGAAGGGTGCTCCGTGGATCTATTCCACCACCGGCGCCCTGGACGTGGACGAGCAGTTCCGTGTCCTGAAGGCTGACGGTGAACCGCTGGAAGGCCTGTACGCGGTCGGAACCGACTGCCTGGGCATCCTCTTCACCGAGAAGAAGGAATATGTCACCTACGGCGGCGCGGACCAGGGCTGGGCTTTCACTTCCGGCTACCTGGCCGGTCAGAAACTGGCGGAGACAATCCTGGCTGAATAATCAGCCCGCAAAACCTGACATCCAGGGACAACCCCCATACCCCCATAAGCGGCCCGGATACGGTAAAACGTATCCGGGCTTTGCTGTTATAAAACATTGTTCAGGGGATAAGGAAAAAACTGTAAAAGATAGATTGACGAACCGGGTGTGCGCTTTTACAATCAAAACCAGCATTGACAAGGGAATTCTTTCTCATTCTGAGCCGTCATATAAGCAGAAACCCATTTCAAAAGAACGCGCGAGAACATTCCGAAAGGGGACCGGAAGAATGAAACGCCGGATTATGATTGTATCAGCGATCCTGATGATGCTGTGCCTGCTGTTTTGCGCTGCAGGCGCGGAAGAAACAGGATCGCCTGATGAGTTGTATCCCAAACAGGAGGAGAATGGGCTGTGGGGATATTCGGATGCGGCGGGGAACTGGGTGATTCCTGCGCAGTTCTTTTTTGCGGATGATTTTCGGGGCAGTTATGCGTGTGTCGATGTCCAAAAAGAAGATGGAGTCGGCAGCGGGATCATCAATCGCAAGGGAGAGTTTGTTCTGCAGCCGGAGTATTACATTGATGACGGCCGGGATGGTTATTTGAAAGGCTATGGCACATGGGATGACGGCTACTATATCGTGAATCGGGAAGATGCCCCGGAGGGCTTTTTTGATGTGCGTTCGGGTTCTTTTTCAGGATTGAAGTATGAGCATGTTTTGGAAACAGACTATGAGTGTGAGCTGATACCCGTTTGTCAGACACGTGATGGGATAGATTATATGGGTTTTGCGGATCGTGCGACCGGAGAGTTGGTATTGCCATATGAGTATTGGATAAGCTCCAGACATGCTGTTGTTGAAGCTTTTCCGGAAGGTGTCGGGGTGCTGGCATCGGTTGCGGGAATAAAGGAAAACTGGAAATGGGATTGGGATAAAACCATCCCGGGAGATTATGTACTCATGAAACAAAATGGAGAAGTAATCCAACTGCCGGACGGTATTGTTCCGGATGATATCGGCATTATGTCAGAGGGACTCATCACAGTTCGGGATGAAAAAACCGGATTATACGGTTATGCTGATATCAACGGGAATATTGTCATACGGCCGGAATTTTATGAAGCATATACATTTTATAAAGGAAAAGCAGAGGTGGAACTGACAGAAGACTGTTACGCGATCATTGATCGGGAGGGGAAAATACTTCTTCGGGAAGAGGACGAGCAGTTCCCCATCACAATGACTGAAAACGACGGGACTGGAATCCCGAGATATGCTTTCCGCGGGATAAACGGGTTATATGGGTTTATTGATGAACAGGGAAAAGTCGTTATGCCGCCCCAGTTTGCGTATGCGGAGGACTTCTGCGGAGAGTACGCGGAGGTCGAAGAATTCTCGAATGTGCTGGGCTGCAGTATGGGCGGAGTGATTGACGCCAATGGCCGGTGGAAGGTATATCCGGAGAAACATGCAGAGGTAAGAGAATGCATTGCTGATGATCATGGCGGTATATATATCCTGCGCAGGGAAGAAAGCTACGGATACCTGGATGTCGCGACAGGCTGCTTTTCAGGATATGTGTATGATGATATCCGGGCAGAAAGAGATATCTCTGTGCTGATTCCTGTGACAAAAGACGGGAAGACAGGCTATGTGGAACGGAAGACCGGAGAAATCAGGATTCCGTGCCGCTATGATCCGGAAAGAACTTACGGTTTCGAAAACGGATACGCAGTGGCGGCTTACGCGGATGGGGAATTGCTGCTGATAGATGAAAACGGAAAAGAAATAATCCCTCCGGACGGAACGATGATTGATCCGGGAGATTATTTTGCGGACGGTCTTTGCCCGGTTTGGGACAGGGAAACGTGGTTGTACGGATACATGAATCCGGACGGGCAGATGGCTATCCCCCTGATGTATCGGAACGCGTCCTGCTTCGAAGACGGGGCTGCACAAGCACTGACGGAGGATGGCTGGATTTATATCGACCCGAACGGGAACAGATTGCCGGAAGAAGACCCGGAAAATACCGGGACAGAGGATGAAAGCTGGCCGTCTGATGCTGTGTACTGGATAAGTACGAGCGATGAACAGGGTGTGTTCTGGTATGGTATGGATGACAGTGACCTGGCGGGCCTGATGAACGCCCAGGGAGATCTTTTGACGGAACCAATGTTCCGGTGGATCGAACAGGAAGGGAACGATGATGAATATTTTCTGGATTTCCATGAAGGCCTGTGTGCAGTGATTGATGACGCGACCGGCCTGTGCGGGTATATCGACGTGAACGGAAACTGGGCAGTTCAGCCGCTGTATAAAAAGGTGGAATCCTTTGCAAACGGTACGGCCTGGGTATCACAGGACAGGCCTGCTCCCTTTGGTGAATACGGCAGGGTGATCAATGAACGGAAGCTGATCAGCAAAACGGGAGAAGTTCTGTTTGCTGAAACCGTACCGGATACGAAAACATACCGGTATGACTATCATCATGAACCGGAATACGATTTTGAAGCGAATGATTAATCAAAGATAAACGCAGTCAGATTTGACAGTACAGGAGGATCGGATATGAACGGAAAAGCATACCGACTGATGGGGATTATTTTGGCTGTGATAATGCTGTGCCTGACAGCGGCATGGGCGGAGGAGAAGACCGGGGTGGAGCTGCCGGACGGCGCACCTTTGTATCCTGCCTGCAAGGATAACATGTGGGGATATATTGACGCGCATAACAACTGGGTGATTGAACCCCATTTCTGGGAAGAGCCTCCGTATATTTATAAAGATCAGTATTTCTATGAATACAAGAACGATCGGTTTTATGACAGCTTTTGGGCTGTATATGATTTGCTGCCGCGAGATGAGCCTGAAGACTGGGGTGTAACGGAAATCAACGGGATACCGATAGATAACTGCTGGAGCCAGGCTATCGGAGATAATATCTATGTGTGTTTCCGGAATGAGGAAAAGAAGTATGGCCGGTATATGCTGTTTAACAGTGAGAGGGAACGGCTGAATGATCAGGTTTATACGGGTTTTTACCCGAGCGAGGACGAACAGTATGCCATTGTGCAGACGGAAGAAACAGAAGAGAATACCGGCGATCTGATTGACGCGGAGGGACAGGTGATCCGGGCAAACGTTCCGTTCGGGGAACTGTCCGCGGACGGCCAGGTTATCAGATGCTACGGGGATGCCAGGGGTTGCTGGTCAGCAGAAACCGGTGAAGAAATCTCTGAGCGTGAAGCCGCGGCGCTGCATGCGGCAGCAAGTGACGCCAATGCCTGGCCGATCGGGGAGAAAGACGGAGAAGGAAACGAAACCTACGTGTATCTGGACGGAACCGGAGAAGTAATAGAAACACTGGAACGTTACCAGTATGCGACGGAGTTTGTTCATGGAATTGCCTATGTGATTACGCTGGAGGATAAATACCTTCTGATTAATACCAAGGGAGAGACGGTGGTTGAGAATGCGTGCAGTGTGGGCGGCTCGCCTTATTACTACAGTGACGCTCCGCTTTTCCGGGAAGGCCTGATGTGTTTCCGTACTGATACCAGATGGGAAACCTTTTGTGGCGGAGGCAATTACCTGCGGGAAGACGGGACGATGCTTTATCCCGCCTGTGAACTGTGGGAAGTGAATGATTTCTTTGAAGGCCGGGCGCTGATCGGAGTGCTGCTGCCGGACTACAGTATCGTATATGCTTATATCAACAAAGACGGACGGATTACCTGGGCTCAGGAAGGAACGGATATCCCGGCGCTCCAGGTGCTTCTGGATGCCGGGAAGTGCCCGAATCCTGCAGATATGACCCCGGAAGAGGCGGAAGAACTGCTTTTTGGGGACTGGGTGTGCACCGGCGGAGGAGAACACCTGGGATATAATACAGAAATTGACGGGGAAAGCGTCGTTTCTTTCCGGGAAGGCGAGAGGTGGCATGTGCGCAGGCAGACTGAAGACGATCCATACTGGGGCGGCCAGTTTGTGCTGGTTTCCGAATATGAGGACGAGGAAGGGCAGACATGCGAGGAAGAAATCGGATTGGGTGTTCATTGCCGGGATCTGTTTTGGGTGTATGGTGGTGAGGGAGGAAGCTCCTATGCCCGGTTCGGCAGTATCTTTGATGATACCGGGGAAGGAGGAGCGCACGAAAAGGCACACGCAGCAGGGGACTGACAGGGATGTTGTTTTCCTATTTTAAGTTTTTCCAAAAACATCAAAATCTTAAAACAGTACTTTAAGATTTTTCGTCAGGTTAAGATAAAAACAGCGCTCCGGATTGTGCAATCCGGAGCGCTGATCCATGCAGAGAGGCAAATATCAGGCGCGTATTTCGTCCTTGATTTCTTCCAGATACCGGTCCAGGGCGTTCTCAACGGTGGGCATGGGGGTGAAGCCGGATTCGGCGAGCTTGGAACCGTCCAGCCGGGAATTGAGGGGTCGTTTGGCAGGCGTGGGGTATTCGGAAGAGGGAACCGGAATGACCCGGCAGGGCAGGCCGGCTTTCTCCATGATCATCTTCGCGAAATCATACCAGGACAGGAAGCCCTCATTGCGGACATGATAGATGCCGTATTTGTCGGTGATGATCATATCGCAGATGACGCGGGCGAGGTCCTGGGTGTAGGTGGGGGAGCCGATCTGGTCGTTGACCACGCGGATCTCCTTTTTCTCGGCGCCGAGCTTCAGCATGGTACGGACGAAGTTCCGGCCGTTTTTGCCGAAAACCCAGCTGGTGCGGAGAATGAAATAGCGTGTCATCAGGGAACGGACGGCGTCCTCACCCTGGACCTTGCTCATGCCGTAGACATTCTGGGGTCCGTAGGGATCGTCCACCTGGTAGGGCTTGTCCCCGGTGCCGGGGAAAACATAGTCTGTGGAGATGAAGACAAGCTTCGCGCCTACGCTGAGGGCAGCCCGGACCACATTCACGGTGCCCATGCCGTTGACGGCGGCACAGATTTCCGGCTGGGATTCCGCCTTATCCACACCGGTATAAGCGGCGCAGTGAACAATGACGGACGGACGGTACTCCTGCACATAGTTTTTGACAGCCTGGCCGTCAGTCAGGTCAAAGTCCTGCATGTCAACGCCGCGGCATTCAATGCCCCGGGCTTCCAGCTGGCGCACGGTATCCCATCCGAGCTGGCCGGCGTATCCGGTTACGAGAACTCTCATACAGCACCTCCGGAGAGTATTAATTCATAATTCATTATGCATAATTGCCGCTGCGGCGGGGAGATTTCTCCACTTCACTTCGTTCCGGTCGAAATGACAGATGAGGAACGGATTTTTCCACAACAACGGGTTGATGTAATTATATAACATCAAAGGTTTTTTCGGCAAGAAGCCGGGGAAAAGAAAAAGCCTGCGGGGAAGCGGTGCGCTTCCGCAAGCTTTTTTAGTCATCAAATATTCGGTCCGCAACCTCAATCAGCGCGACTCCATACTGTGGAGATCGCTTGTTTCGGTTGAATTCACATTCGATGAAATTTGTTCCGCAATCTCGGTCGGCGTAGCGGGTATTGCTAACGCTTCAACCCGCTACTTGCCTCGATTGACTCATTCACCTCGTTTTCGCCTTTTGGCGAATGCCCCACAGGGGCACCACTTGGTTCGTTCCCCACTGGAGGTCATCGAATGTTCATCCTACGAACTCGTGGTAGATGGCGTGGATGGTGGCTTCGAAGTCGTTGTCATTGACGCCGACGATGATGCTCAGCTCGCTGGAACCCTGGTCGATCATCCGCACGTTGATGCGGGCGCGGCTCATGGCGGAGAAGAGACGGGCGGCGGTGCCGCAGTTGTGCACCATGCCGCGGCCGACGGTCGCGATGATGGACATGTTGTCGCTGACAGAGACGCTGCCGCTGCCGTTGACCAGGTTTTCGATCTCCCGGAGGATATCGGAGCGGTGGGGTTCCAGGGAGGAACTGTTCACCACAACGCACATGCTGTCGATACCGGTGGGCATATGTTCAAAGGAAACACCATAATTTTCAAGTACCTGCAGCACCTTGCGGCCGAAACCGACTTCGCTGTTCATCATGCTCTTTTCCACGGAGATAACGCTGTATCCCTTGTGGCCGGCGATACCGGTGATGGTGGGAACTGAAATCTCGTTGGGAGCGTTCTTGCTGATCATGGTGCCGGGATGATACGGCTTGTTGGTATTGCGGATGTTGGTGGGGATGCCGGCCTTGTGCACGGGGAACATGGCATCCTCATGCAGGACGGAAGCACCCATGTGGCTCAGCTCCCGCAGTTCCTTATAGGTGATGGAGGAGATTTCCGCCGGATTCTCAATGATCCGGGGATCGGCCATCAGGAAGCCGGAAACATCGGTCCAGTTTTCGTACACATCGGCATTGACCGCGCGGGCAACCAGGGCGCCGGTGATATCACTGCCGCTGCGGGAGAAGGTGCATACTTCGCCGTTTTCCTTGGAACCGTAGAAACCGGGCACAACGGAAGGCTCGCCGTCCTTCAGGAGGGCGGAAAGCTTTTCCTGGGTTTTTTCATCGTCCAGGGTGCCGTTGTCGCGGAAGATGATTCCGTCAATGGGATCCACGAAACGCCAGCCCAGGTAGTCAGCCATGAGGATACCGCAGAGGTATTCGCCGCGGCTGGCGCACCAGTCCTTACCCTTGCCGCCTGAGATGCCCTGTTCCACCTCGTCCAGCTTGGAGGCGATATCCACCTTCAGGTGAAGACCGCGGGCGATGGACAGATAGCGTTCCCGGATACGGGAAAAAGGCTCCGCGATGGATTTGCCCTCGGAGGCCAGATCATAGCACTGATACAGCAGATCAGTGACTTTATCGTCTTCCTTGTAGCGCTTTCCGGGAGCACTGGGAATCAGGTAACGGCGGGTGGGCTCCAGCTCCAGGATGCTCCGCACTTTGCGGAACTGTTCGTCATTGGCCAGCGAACTGCCGCCGAACTTTGTCACAATACATTCAAGCACAGGCGTTCCTCCATTGATCGTACATAGCAGACCAACGCTTATAATACCGCTGAAAGGGCTTTTATGTCAATCATTTTCGGGCTGTGACGGTGAGAGCAAAAATCTTTTCCGCACCGTTGGCGCGCAAAGCGTCGGCGCAGCGGCACAGGGTGGTGCCGGTGGTGCGTACATCATCCACGATGAGCACGGGGAAAGAGATGGCTTCTTTTGCCCGGAAAGCACCTTTCAGATTGGCCGCGCGCTGCCCGGCGCTGAGGCCGACCTGATGCTTTTCCAGCCGGTCCCGCCGGAGCAGCAGCTGGCGGCAGGGCAGGGACAGTTTTTCAGCGAAGGCTTCCGCCAGCAGGCGCCCGTGATCAACGGCCCTGTCCCGGCGGCGGGATTCGGGCATGGTGACCCAGGTGACGACGGTATCCGGCGGAAAAACCACATCCTCCGGCAGGGGAAGGAGCAGGTCCGCGAGCACCTTGGCTGCCCGGGCTTCCGCGCCGTATTTGAGGCGGATAATCAGCTGACGCGGCACACCGTCATGGGGACGAAGCGACCAGACGGACAGCCCCGGCTGCAGCTCTTTTTCCCGCCAGGCATAAAAGGCCCCGTTGTACCGGAGGGAGTCCCGGCAGGCAGCGCAAAGCGGGC
>JAGAAC010000070.1 GCA_017615475.1 Clostridia bacterium | reverse complement strand
CCGGAAGCCGGCGCCTACCTGACAAAGAACTGCAAGGATCCCGTTGCCGCCCTGAAGTGGATCGATGCCCAGCTGGAAACCGAAACTATGATGGTCTCCCTCAACGGCAAGGTCGGCGAGCAGATCGTGCTCAACGATGAAGGCAAGTATGAAGTCATCAACATTCCCGAAGACAACGGCCTGTATCAGTTCGTTCCGGTTACCATGGGCCAGTTCTTCGCTCCCGGTGACTATTACACCTCCATCTACCAGATGGCTCCCCACCGCGTGGAACGCTATGAAGACAGCAAGTGGTACGCCGAAGCCGGCGTGCTGGAACCCAAGAGCTTCCAGTATCTCCGCGACCTGAGCAAGATGAGCAACGATGACGCCACCGAAGCCGCCACCATCTACACCGACCTGCAGAAGCTGGTTGAGGAATCCTTCGCCAACTTCGTCCGCAATGGTGTAACGGATGAGAGCTGGAACGAGTTCCAGGCTCAGGCCAAGGCCATCGGTTCCGACCGTTACATTGAGCTGTACCAGAATGCTTACAATGCCTATCTGGCAAAGTAAATCCTTGAACGCCGCGGCCTGAGATGTTAAAATGCAAGCATCAGAAAAGCCGCCGGGCATCGCCGCAGGAATTGATTCCGGGGGCGATGCCCTTTTGCCGTATAGAGGGAGTACATATGAACCGTACCGTAAAGATCACCTGCCTGCTGGCTGCCGCCCTGTTTCTGCTGACAGGGTGTGCTGTTTCACGGCCGGGAGAGGGCTCTGCCTCTCCCGGCGCATCCCTTACCGCGCTGCAGTATGAGATCGACAACATTGCCGTGGACTTCAGCAGTATGTGGTATTACCGGCAGATCGAACAGCAGACAGGCGTTCATGTTGACTTCAGTGAAGTAAAGGATTCCGAATGGAGCAGCTCCGTCGGTCTGGCCTTTGCCAAGGGAAAGATGCCGGACATGATCCTGCGTGGATCCCTGGATGTGGAGGAATACGGCGTAACCCGCCATCTTCTGGTCCCGCTGGATGAATATATCGACAAGGGCTTCCTGCCCAACTACGCTGCCCGCATGGACCAGGCCGGTCTGCGGGAGCAGCTTACCGCTTCTGACGGCCATATTTACCAGCTCGGATTCCTCATCTCCCAGGGTGTCAACACCAACGGGCATTTCTTTATCAACAAAACATGGCTGGACAAGCTGAACCTGCAGGTCCCCCGGACCGTGGACCAGCTGACGGAAGTGCTCAGGCGTTTCCGGTCGGATGATCCCAACGGTAACGGCCTTCAGGATGAGATTCCCCTGGAATTCACCTTTGATGACAATACCACCGGCATATACAATCTCTTCTCCTTTTTCGGCCTGCCCCTGAACGAGGATTATGTCTATGTGGACAATACCGGAAACGTACGTTTTGCGCCGGAGGAGGACGCCTTTTTTGAGACGCTCACCTGGCTTCACGATCTGTATCTGGAAGGTCTCCTGGACATTGATTTTATCAGCCAGGGCAGCAGCATCTGGGCCGCCAAGGTCAACGAAGGAAATACCGGCATGTTCAGCTACTGGCGGCTCCAGAACACCGCCCTCAGCCCCGGCACTGCCGCCAATTACCAGGTGATGGTTCCGGTGCACGTTGAGGGAAGGAATGCCTGCCTACCGAGAAACATGGACATCATTGAGTTCGGCGCCACCCTGACCACGGACAACAGGGATATCGAGGCCAGTCTCCGCTGGCTGGATGCCCAGTTTGAAACGGAAAACATGCTCGTCTCCCAGAACGGCCCCGTCGGCGACACGCTCATCCGGCGGGAGGACGGCCGGTATGAGGTCAGCTATGTTCCGCCGGACAACGAGCTGTATCAGTCCGTTCCGGTCATCTGCGGCCAGTTTTTTGCCCCGGCTGAATATTACGCCTCTGTCTATGTCCCGGCCGCCCACCGGCTGGAAAAGTCCGCCTACTGCGATCTGTATGAGCAGGCCGGCGTGCTGGAACCCGTCTCCGGCAAGCTGCTAACAGCCGTGGCGCCGAAAACAACAGCCCAGTCCGCCGAAACCACCCGCCTGAAGGCAAAGCTGAAGTCCCTGGTGGACGCGGAGATCGTTGCCATGGTCACCCGGGGTGTAACGGATGAAAGCCGCGAAGCCTTCAGGTCAAAGCTGCAGGAAAACGGAAGCGTGGAATACCGTCAGGTTTACCAGCAGATCTATGACCGCTGGAAGGAGAAATAAACCGTGATCAGAAAGAGCCGGACCTCTGTCTTCATCCGGTATGCGCTGTCGTATATCGCTGTTGTGCTGCTGCTGTTCTGCAGCATCACGGGATACCTGTATGTCCGTCTCAGCGGAGAAGCCCGGGAAGAGATCATTGATAACCAGATCAACCGGCTTTCCCGGATCGCCAGCCAGCATGAAAGCTATATCTCCGCCATGCTGAATACCGCCGAGGAGATCGGTCTCAGTCCGGATATCGAGTTCTTCCGCTACAATGAAGAGCCCTGGAAAGCCTATGACCTCCAGCTCCAGATGGTCCCCTACACCACAACGGCCAGCACCTTCTGTGATCAGGTTTATCTGTATTTCTTCGGGGATGACATGATCTATTCCTCATCATCCTCCATGACCCTTTCCCTTTTTGCGCGCATGATGCGCTACGAGTTTATCCCGATGGAAAGTCTTGTTTCCCGGATCGCGAACACTGACCGGATGACCATTCTCCCCGCCCAGCAGGTATCCTCCACCCTTGTGGACAGTTCCCGGGTGGTCACCTTCCTGGTGCCGCTGGGGTCAGCCCCCGGATCCGGAAAGGGCATCCTGCTGTTCCTGATCAAGGACAGTGTCTACCAGTCGCTTTTTGCCGACGCCATTGACGACCGTGTCAACACCTATATCTATCAGGGGGATGACCTGTTGTCCTCCTCGGAGAAGCTTTCCCTTCCCCGGGACCGGGTGAAATTCTCCCAGGAAGCTCCTTCCCGCCTGTTCCGATGGGAAAACCAGGACTGGACCCAGGTCACCTTCTCCGGCAGAAACTGGGGACTGACCTATACCGCGGTTCTCCGCAACGCCGATATCAACTCGTCCATCATGCAGCAGCTCTTCAGCATCCTGGCCATCCTGCCGGTATTTGTCTTCCTGAGCCTGCTGCTTGCCCTCTGGATGGCCCGGCGCCATGCCAAACCCATCCGGGCAATCACCGGTATGCTTTCGCGGGAAACGGATGAAACACCCCGCGATGAACTCCAGCAGATCTCCTCCGGCATCAGCCGGCTCACCACCCGCAACCAGGAGCTTTCCTCCCGACTGGAACGCGCCCTGCCCCTCCAGCGGCATGATTTTGTCTTCCGCTTTGTGAAAGGGCGTTTTGAAACCAGGCAGGAAGCCGTGGCTGCAGGGCAGGCTGTGGGGCTGGAGATCGACCGGCCTGTATACGCGGTCATCCTGTGCAGCGGCGCTGCCGGGAATGATCATCCCTTTGACCTCAGCCTGCCGCCCTTCAGCCGCCTCTCCGGCTATTCCGGCGCCGGCGTGGAACTGGTTGCCCTGAAGGCCAACCTTTACCTTGTTTTCTCCGATGACCCGAAGGTACTTACAGGCATGGCGGAAACGCTTCGCTGCGAAGGTGCCGGCGGCGGAGAACGCTGTATCACTTCCATTTCCGCCCTGCATACCGATTTCACGGAAGCCCCTTCCGCCTATCTGGAGGCAGCGGCCGCCTATGAAAACCGGTTTGTCATGGGCAGCCAGAAGGTTCTCTGCTACGGAGATATCTCCCCTGACCTGGAGGAGATCATTCCCCAGGCCCGGAAGATCACAACCTCCATCAGTCAGGCGCTGACCCTGGGAAGCCGGGAAGTTCTGGACGTCCGGATCAGCGACCTGCTGCATTTCCTGAAGAACACCAGCATGTCTCCCTTCGCGTTCCGGATGATCTACAGCGAGGTGATCCGTTCCCTGGTGCACACGCATACGGCGGCGCTGTCCGGACAGGGTTCCGTCCAGGAAACCTATAATATCTTCTCCCTCACCTCCTGCCAGTCCATTGACGACCTGGATGAACTCCTGCGCAGGCTGTGCGACCGCCTGATCACCGGGGAACCCGCTTCCGGGGAAAAAGTTCCGGACGAAGAGGATGAGATCAGCCAGGTCGTCCGCTACATGGAAGAGCACTTCAGCGATCCGGAGATCTCCATCACCGCCCTGGCGGATTCCCTGGAGCTTTCCACCACCCGGTTCAGTCTTTCCTTCAAGGAAAAAGCTGGAATGTCTCCGCTGGAATACCTGACGCTCCTGCGGGTGGAACATGCCAAGGAACTGCTGGAATCCAGCGACCTGACCATCCGGGACATCAGCACGCAGGTCGGCTATTACGACTCCGGCTCCTTTATCCGCCGCTTCAAGCAGGTGACGGGTGAAACGCCCCTGCAGTACCGGCGCAGCAGAAACCCGAAAAAAGAGAGCGGCATTCCAGACCGGGATGCCTCCGCCCCGACAGAGGAGTAAAACCATCCTATGATTCTTACTGATCAGATCAATATACGGGATCCCTATGTCCTTGTACACAACGGCACATATTATCTTTACGGCACCCGCGGCCCCGACTGCTGGGGGCCCGCGGACGGTTTCGATGTGTATACCGGCCAGGATCTTGTGTCCTGGGAAGGCCCCCGCGTCTGTTTCCGGAATGACGGCTCCTTCTGGGCCGACCGGAATTACTGGGCTCCGGAAGTGCATCCCTGGCAGGGAATGTTTTATATGTTCGCCAGCTTCAAAAGTGACGCCCGCCGGCGCGGCACGGCCATCCTGCGGTCCCCCTCTCCCCTGGGCCCCTTTGAGCCCTGGTCCGACGGTCCGGTTACCCCCGCGGACTGGGAATGTCTTGACGGAACATTCTACGTTTCCGCGGACGGTACCCCCTGGATCGTATTCTGCCATGAATGGGTCCAGGCCGTCGACGGAGAAGTTCTCGCCATGCGCCTGACGGATGACCTGAAGGCGTCGGCCGGTACACCGGTTCTGCTCTTCCGGGGTTCCGACGCTCCCTGGAGCCGTGCCGTACGGCATTCCTCCGGCATAACCGGTTTCGTCACGGACGGTCCTTTTTTGTGGCGCGGAAAAGACGGCTCCCTGCTCTGCCTCTGGTCCGGCTTTTCAGAAAAAGGATATGCCCAGGGGCTGGCTGTTTCTGACAACGGGGAGATCGACGGGCATTTTTCACAGGCTGATCCGCTTTTCCTGGAGGACGGCGGCCACGGTATGCTTTTCCGTTCGAAGGAAGGCAGAACCCTCCTGGCTCTCCACAGTCCGAACACCCATCTGCTGGAGCGTCCCCGCTTTGTACCGGTGGATCTCTGATCCCGCAAAGGATCTCCTGAAATCTCCCTTTATGAAAGGATAAAACATGCATTACGTTCTGGCGATCGACATTGGCGCGTCCAGCGGCCGGCACATTGTGGGCTGGCAGGAAGGAAGCGGGATCCGTACAGAGGAGGTCTATCGCTTTCCCAACGGCATCACGGAACAGGACGGCAGCCTGACCTGGGATACCGATGCCCTGCTTTTCCATGTCAAAGCAGGCATTGACAAAGCCCTGGAAAAATACCCCTCCATCCAAAGCCTTTCCATTGATACCTGGGCCGTGGATTATGTGCTGATGAACGGCGGCAGCCCTGTCCTTCCCTGCTATGCCTACCGTGACAGCCGTACGGAAGCAGTGATCGGAGAGGTTCACGAAAAGATGCCCTTTCCGGAGCTGTACCGGCGCACCGGCATCCAGTACCAGCCCTTCAACACCATCTATCAGTTGTATGCCGACAAGGTTTCCGGGCGGCTGGATCAGGCCGATGGTTTCCTGATGATCCCGGAATACCTGATGTACCGGCTGTGCGGTGCGGAAAGCCATGAATACACCAATGCCACGACCACCGGCCTGGTCAGCGCGGAAACCGGGGAATACGATCCCGGAATCATCAGCGCCCTGGGCCTTCCCCCGCGTTTTTTCGGGCCTCTCCGGCAGCCCGGCACCGTGATCGGGGAATACAGGGGGATCAGGGTTATGCTCTGCGTCACCCATGATACCGGAAGCGCGGTGGAAGGCATTCCCATGGAAGGCTGCCAGCCTTATATCTCCAGCGGCACCTGGAGCCTGCTGGGGGTGAAGACCGAACGGCCGGTCATCACTGAAGCCGGCCGGCTGGCCAACTGGAGCAATGAAGGCGGTGCCGGATATAACCGTTACCAGAAGAACATCATGGGTATGTGGCTCATGAACCGGCTCCGGGAGGAGCTGTGTCCGGACAGACCCTGGGATGAGATCATGGCCGAAGCGGCCGAAAAGCATTTTGATCACCTGGTGGATGTGAATGACCCGGTCTTCCTGGCACCGGAAAGCATGAAGGCCGCCTTTGATTCCAGGCTTCCCCATCCGCCCCGGTGTATTGCCGGCTACTTCCGGTGCGCCTGCAGGTCTCTCGCCGACGGATATCGCCGGGCTGTTGAGGAAATGGAGCAGAACACCGGGCGGCGCTATGACAGGCTGTACATCGTCGGCGGCGGAGCGAAGAACACATACCTGAACCGCCTGACCGAAGAATCGACCGGAAAGCAGGTGACCGCCCTGCCGATCGAAGCTACCGCTCTGGGAAATATACGCATTCAGCTGAAAGGTGGAACTGATACATGAGTTATGAAGAATCCAGGAAACGGTATGCAGCCCTGGGTGTGGATACCGATGCCGTCATCCGTCTCCTCAGGGCAGTGCCTGTCAGCCTTCACTGCTGGCAGGGTGATGATGTCCGCGGTTTTGATACCGATCCCTCCAAGCCCCTGACCGGCGGCATCCAGACCACCGGCAATTACCCCGGCCGGGCCAGGACGCCGGAAGAGCTGATGGCTGACCTGGATATGGTCCTGAGCCTGATCCCCGGCACGCCGAAGATGAACCTGCATGCCAGCTATGCCATCTTTGAAAACGGTGAATGGGCAGACCGAAACAGGCTGCAGCCGAAACATTTCCGGAAATGGGCAGCTTTCTGCAAAGAACGGAACCTTGGCTGTGATTTTAACCCCACCTTCTTCTCCCATCCGAAATGCGATCCGCTGACCCTTTCCAGTCCGAATGCAGAAACCCGGAAATTCTGGATTGAGCACGGCAAGGCCTGTATCCGCATCAGCAGCTACCTGGCGGAGGAACTGGGCTTCCCCTGCGTCATGAACATCTGGACCGGCGACGGGTTCAAGGACATTCCCGGCGACCGTATAGGCCCCCGGATCCGTTACCGTGACGCCATTGACGAGATCCTGCGTGAACCCTATGACTTCAGCCGGGTGAAGCCCTGCATCGAAAGCAAAGTGTTCGGCATCGGCGTGGAGGCCTATACAACAGGCAGCGCAGAGTTCGCCCTGTGCTATGCCGCCATGAACCGGGATAAGTGCATCCCCCTGATGGACAACGGTCACTACCATCCCACCGAGGTAGTCAGCGATAAGATCCCCGCCCTGCTGACTTTCTTCCGGGAAATCGCCCTGCATATAACCCGGCCGATCCGCTGGGACAGTGACCATGTGGTCCTGTTCGACGATGAAACCCGGGAAATTGCCCGGGAGATCGTTCGCTGCGGCGGTCTGGACGGCCGTGTGCATATCGCCCTGGATTACTTTGATGCCAGCATCAACCGCATATCCGCCTGGGCAACCGGATACCGGAACCTGCAGAAAGCACTGCTCTATGCTCTGCTGCAGCCCCATGAGGAAATGAAAAAGCTGCAGGATAAGGGGCAGTTCAGCCGGCTGATGGTCCTGCAGGAAGAAATAAAAACCATGCCCTTCGGGGAAATCTGGGCGGAATACTGCCGCTTCTGCGGAAAGCCCGCCGACAGCGAATGGTTCCCGCTGGTGGAAGAATATGAAAAGAAAGTGCTGGTGAACCGCAAATGAAAGATATCCTGGCCGCTCCCTTTATGACGGAAATGATACGCACAGCGACAGCCATGTATGACCATGGCTGGGATGAACGCAACGGCGGCAATATTTCCCTGATGCTGGATGAAAAGGAAGCCGGGGAATACCTGGATATGCGCAATGTCCTGCGAACCATCCCGACAGGCTTTTCCATGCCGGAACTGGACGGAAAAACCTTCCTGGTCACCGGCACCGGCAAATACTTCAGAAATATACAGTATGAACCGGAGGTCAATCTGGGGATCATCCGTCTGCGGGACTGCGGCCAGCAGGCGGACCTGCTCTGGGGATACTCGGACGGCGGACAGTTTACCAGCGAGTTCCCTGCCCATATGATGAGCCATTCAGCGCGGCTGAAGGTGAACCCGGCAAACCGGGTGATCATGCACTGCCATCCGGCAAACCTGCTGGCCATGACCTATGTGCACACACTGGATGAACGGGAGTTTACCCGAACCCTTTGGCAGATGTGCACTGAATGCGTGGTTGTTTTCCCGGACGGTGTAAACGTGCTTCCCTGGATGCTGTGCGGCACCAATGAGATCGGTGAAGCCACGGCAGAGAAAATGAAGACCGCGCGCCTGGTAGTCTGGAGCCAGCACGGTATCTACGGAGCAGGCAAAGACCTGGATGAAACCTTCGGCCTGATCGAAACGGCGGAAAAGGCTGCCGAGATCTATATGAAGATCGCGCATCTGCCCCTGGTCAACACGATCACGGATGAACAGATGCACCTGCTGGAAAAGCGATTCGGCATCAAAGCCCGGGAGGGATATCTGGAGGAACCGGATCGGGGGACGGACAAATGAAACAGCATGCAGGAAAAAACATCCGGGAGCTGAAAGTTGCCTATATCGGCGGCGGTTCCCGCGGCTGGGCCTGGGGCTTTATGAAGGATCTTGCCCTGGACGGCGAAATCTGCGGTACCGTACGCCTGTATGATATTGACCGGGAAGCCGCAGACCGGAACAGAATCATCGGCGAAAAGATCAGCGCCCATCCGGATGCGGTTTCCCGCTGGGCTTATAAAGTCTGTGATTCTCTGCAGGAAGCCCTGACCGGAGCGGACTTTGTGGTCATCTCCATCCTGCCCGGCACCTTTGATGAAATGGAATCAGACGTCCATCTGCCGGAGCAGCTGGGAGTCTGGCAACCGGTGGGTGATACGGTTGGCGCCGGCGGATTCATGCGTTCCATGCGCACCATCCCCATGTTTGTCACCATCGGCGAGGCCATCCGGGATTACGCGCCGGAAGCCTGGGTGATCAACTATACCAATCCCATGTCCCT
>JAGAAC010000069.1 GCA_017615475.1 Clostridia bacterium | reverse complement strand
CGGTCGGTTGTGCGTTCAAAGAAGAGACGGCGCTCTTTTCCGTGGATGATGACGGTATAGCAGTCCAGAGGACGGTCTCCGCCGGCGGGACGGAAGGAACGGATTTCATCAATGCTGAAATTACGCCCGTCCGGCCAGAGAATGGCACGGGGCTGCATATAGCCGGTGGAATCAAAGTCGGAAGAGACCTTGACATAAAGCCGGTCAGGCATAGGCATCCCATCTTTCAATTCAGAATACAGAATTCGTAATTCATCATAATTGGTTTGCCGGTTCGCAAATCAAAAGTATGAGCATGAATTATCCCATCCAGATAATAACACAATAATATAAATTTATCAACAGAAAAGCACAAAAAAATTGTGATTATATATCAGTACAGGAAGAAATAGATGCCGAACCAGTGAATCACCGCGCCGAAGAAGACAAAGAAATGCCAAAGGAAATGAGATCCCTTCTTCTTCATGGCAAAGGGAATGATGCCCAGGGTGTAGACTATGCCGCCGATGAGGGTGAACAGGAACAGCGGCAGGTTTTCACGGAGCATGCGGGGCAGGAAGATCAGGCCGCACCAGCCAAGAACGATAAAAAGCGTGATATGAAGCGCTTTGGGACGGCCGGGGCCGAAGACGGCGACAAAGACCAGCCCGGTAATGATCACCGCCCACTGGACGCAGCAGAGAACCGTGCCCAGCTGTCCGCCCCAGAAGAGCAGCCACATAGGGGTAAAGGTGCCGCCGATGAGCAGGTATATGGATATGTAGTCGAACCGCCGCCAGAGACGCTTGACACGGGAACCCCAGCGGAAGGAATGATAAAGGCAGCTCATGAGGAACATGATGACCAGGCAGCAGCCGTATACCAGGGAGCAGAATAGCCCGGTGGGCGTACCGGATTTGACCAGAAGCAGCACCAGGCCGGCAATGGCGAACAGGGCACCGACGCCGTGGGTAACCGCGTTGCCGACTTCCTCCAGAATGGAACGCTTCGGCGGTTCGTTGAGCATACGCGCGTCTTTTTTCATGAAGATATCTCCTCAGGATCATCAAAAATAGAACGGAACAGATTATAGCACATTTCTCCCGGAATGATGAACGAAAGACAGGGATTTATTCCGTTTCCGGCGTAATTATACAGTACCTGAAAACCTGAAAAGAGGAAGAACTTATGGAGATCGGGATCAAGCATCTGATCAGCGGAGCACAGCAGGCGGAAGGCCTGACGGTCATCATTGACGTGTTCCGCGCCTTTTCCATGGAATGCTACCTGTACGCACTGGGCGCAGGGGAAGTGCGTCCAGCGGGGAGCATTGAGGAAACCTTTGCCTGGCGGGAAAGGGATCCGGACTGCATCTTGGTCGGTGAACGGCACGGAATCCGGATTGACGGATGCGACCTGGGGAATTCACCGTCTTCCATTCCCCCGGAAATGATCCGGGGAAAGCGCGTCATCCATACCACAAGCGCGGGAACGCAGGGCATTGTCAACGCGGTTCACGCGGATGAAGTGATTACCGGGAGCTTTGTCAACGCAAAGGCGATTGCATCGTATATCCGCGGAAAGGCACCCCGGAAGGTAACGCTGGTCTGTATGGGGAAGGAAGGCATGACCCCGGCGGCAGAGGATGAGCTGTGCGCGGAGTATATTAAGAGCCTGCTGACAGGCCGGGAGATACCGGATATTGACGGAAAACTGCAGGCGCTCCGGAACGGAAGCGGAAGGCATTTCTTTGATCCGGACAGGCAGAAAGATTTTCCCGAAAAAGATTTCCGGATGTGTATTGACCGGAACCGGTTTGATTTTGTGCTGAAGGTTGAAAAGGACGAAAACGGATATGTATCGCGGGTGATTTCCAGTTCCCCGGGAGGACAAAAACAGGGCAAAGAATAATTGACAGAGAAGCTCCGGATTTGATAAAATACACTTTAATTATACGGAGGGAGGATACAAGGGATGCTGCAGGACAAGATCAGGGAAGGATTGACTTTTGACGACGTACTGCTGGTGCCGGCGAAGAGCGAAGTGCTCCCCAGGGATGTGGACCTTTCCATCCAGCTGGCAAAGAACATCAAACTGAATATTCCCATGCTGAGTGCCGCCATGGATACGGTGACGGACAGCCGGATGGCCATCGCGATGGCGCGGGAAGGCGGTCTGGGAATCATCCATAAGAACATGACAATCGAGGAACAGGCGGCCCAGGTTGACAAAGTCAAGCGCAGTGAGCATGGCGTAATCACGGATCCCTTTTATCTGAGTCCCGAAAACCTGATCTCCGATGCGGAAGAACTGATGAGCCGCTATCGCATCAGCGGCGTCCCCATTACCCGGGAAGGCAAGCTGGTCGGTATCCTGACCAACCGCGACCTTCGGTTTGAAACAGATTACAGCCGGCCCATCGGCGAAGTGATGACCAGCGAAAACCTGATTACCGCTCCCGAAGGCACCACGCTGGAAGAAGCCAAAAAGATCCTGGCCTCCCACCGGATCGAGAAACTCCCGATCGTGGACAAGAACGGCATGCTGCGCGGACTGATCACGATCAAGGATATCGAAAAGACAAGCAAATATCCCAACAGCGCCAAGGACGAGAACGGCCGGCTGCTGTGCGGCGCTGCCGTAGGCGTGACGAACGACGTTTTCGAACGGATTGATGCCCTGCTGGCCGCCAAAGTGGACGTGATCAATATTGATACGGCTCACGGCCACAGCCTGGGTGTGCTGAAGCAGGTGGAGAAGATCCGCAACAAGTATCCGGATATCACCCTGTTTGCCGGTAACGTGGCGACCGCCGCTGCTACCCATGACCTGATCTCCGCCGGTGTGGACTGTGTGAAAGTTGGTATCGGACCCGGTTCCATCTGCACCACACGTGTGGTTGCCGGTATCGGTGTTCCGCAGATTACAGCTATTTCCGACTGCGCTGAAGAAGCAGACAAATACGGCGTACGCGTGATTGCGGACGGCGGCATCAAGTATTCCGGCGATATCGCCAAGGCCCTGGCAGCGGGCGGAAGCTGCGTCATGCTGGGCAGCCTGCTGGCCGGTACCGAGGAGAGCCCCGGAGCCATGGAAATCTACCAGGGCCGTTCCTTCAAGGTATACCGCGGCATGGGCAGCCTCGCGGCTATGTCCGTGGGCTCCAAGGACCGCTATTTCCAGGAAGGCCAGAAGAAACTGGTTCCCGAAGGCGTCGAAGGCCGTGTGCCCTACAAGGGAACACTGGCAGACACCATCTTCCAGATGGTTGGCGGCCTGCGTGCCGGTATGGGATACTGCGGAACGAAGACCATTGATGACCTGCGGAAGAACAGCCAGTTTATCAAGATCACCGGCGCGGGCCTGGCGGAAAGCCATCCGCACGATATCTCCATCACGAAAGAAGCACCGAACTATTCAAGAAGCAATTAATTGCTTCCTGAATAGAATGTATTATTTTAAAAGGCACTGCCTTTTGAAATGTGAATTATCGACTTCGTCGATATGGATTATTGAACAGCAAGCTGTTCAATATGAATTATCCGCCTTTGGCGGATGTGATGATTACTGATATTCCTCTGGAAATATGATATAATCATTATAAAGATAAACAGTTCAGTGTGAAGAACAAATAGTTCATAGTTCTCTTTCTGAGAGACGGAAAGGAGCATAGCATTGGGCAAGCGGTTTTATAAACTGGCGGGAGCCACGGTGAGGCTTTTCAGCCGCAGGATGAAAACAGAATGGGAAGTTCCCTTTGAGGAAGGTCCCTGCGTGTTTGTAGTCAATCATGCCGGTTCAAGCGGACCGGTGGATATGTGCGCCAAATTCCCGCTGCGGGATAAAATTCATCCCTGGGTGAACAGCGAGATGCTGTCCCCGAAGGAGATCCCGGCTTATGTCCGGAAAGACTACTGGTGGAAGCCGGACAGTTTTTTCGCGCCGCTGCTGAATGTGACGGTTCCCTATATCGCTTCTGTTCTGATGCCGCCGATGCTGCGCAGCATTCCGCATATCCCGGTTTACCGTGACCAGCGGATCATGCTGACACTGCGCCAAAGCGTCCGTGTGCTGCAGAAGGACCATTACCTGCTGCTGTTCCCGGAAATTCCGGGGCCCGGAAAAAACAGCCACCGGCGGATCAATACCGGGTGGCTGCGCCTGGGACAGCTGTGGTACAAGGCCAGCGGAAGAGCGCTGAAGATGTATCCTGTCCATGTGGATTATAAGAATCATTTATTCAAGGTTGCCGCTCCTGTGTGGTACGATCCGGCCCGCCGTTTCAGCGAGCAGGAGAAGGAGCTGGCGGAGAAACTGACAGCGGGTATCCGCGGCGAATAATTACGGAGCGGTTTCTTCTTCAGTTTCCGGAACGGAAATCATATCCCTGCAGAGGATCCGGAGGAACTTCATGGCGTTCTCCTGGTTCCCGCCCGAAAGGGGTACACACAGGAAACCATCCTGTACATAGGCATACTGACTGAGACCGGGGAGCTTGTCCTGCGGAATACCGTAGAGATGATTCTCCCCGGTTTCCGTTTCTTTGCGCCATCCGCTCTGGAGGTTAATGCCGGCAGCGTTGAACAGGGACATCAGTTCCTCGTCATCCTCCAGGGCGGCCATTGTACCGCCCATGGCATAATTCAGGAACTGCTCCCGGGGCAGGAGATAGACATCGCCTTCACCGGCGGACAGATAGGTCAGCAGCTGCATGGGGCCGTAAGCATCGTCCACGGTGAGCATGACAGGAGTTATTTCTTCCATGTCGGACATTTCGGTTTCACGGACATTGTCCAGATAAGCGGTCAGGCTGGTATCGTTCATATATCCGTATACGTAGAAACCGACGGTCTTTTCCCGCGGGGCACGGTAGGCTGTAACCGCGTAGAGCAGGTCAACAAGGCCGAGGGCGATCAGTGCGATCAGAAGATACATCCACCAGTTATAGGTGAAATGCTGGCGAAGAGATCTGGAAGTAACAGGGGTTTTCATGCGAACTCCGTTCCCATTGAATGAACAATGAATAAGACACAAAAAATCATGATTGATTCAGAAGGAAGCATACCACGGAACGGGGAGGAAAACAAGGCAATAACAGGACAAAAGCAGGGAAACAGAAGACAGGGAGAGAATATTATAAATGAGAACTTACTAAAATGTGCCTGAGGCACATTGATAAAAGACGGAAGAAAGGAAGGGAGTTTGCATGAAGTATCAGCCGATCATCACCGTAGGGAGACAGTACGGTTCAGGCGGCCGCTATGTGGCCAAACTGCTGGCCGAGAAACTGGACATCCCTTTCTATGACAAAGAGCTGCTGGCGGAAGCATCCCGTGACAGCGGCATTTGCCAGGAACTGCTGGAAAGCTATGACGAGAAGCAGGGGAAAAATCTCCTGTTCTCCCTGATCAGCGGCGCGCAGACCCGGGGTGAACCGGGAACCATGTATATGGACATGCCGCTGAACCACAAGATTTTCCTTGCCCAGTTTGATACCATCCGCCGGCTGGCAGACGAAGGCCCCTGCATCATTGTGGGCCGCTGCGCGGACTACGTGCTGCGGGATCACGAGAATGTGATCAACGTCTTTGTGAAGGCGAAGACGGAAGACCGGATTCAGCGGATTATCAAATATAACGGGGCGGATCCTGTGAAGGCCGAGGAAATCCTGCGCAAGGCCGACAAGCAGCGTGCTTCCTACTACAACTACTACGCCACGGGTACATGGGGCGATGTGAACAACTATGACCTGTGCGTGGATACCGGCACCCTGGGCATTGACGGATGTGTTGAACTGATTTGCCAGTGTGTTGAAATCAGGAAAAAAATGGCAGAGGAAAAGGAAAAAGAATGGTAAAACGGATACTGGCGCTGCTCCTGGCCTTGCTCATGATTACAGGATGCGGCTATGCGGATGAACTGGATCTGAGGGATTCCACCCCGGCACAGAAAACACTGAAAACCTACATGGAAAAGGTGAATGAATTACTGGTTGAAAACGGTGAACTGGAAATCAATAAAGTCTTTGACCAGACGGATTACACCGCTGATCTGGGGGTTGTGTCACTTCCGGAAGCCTATGAACCGGAACATGTGTCTGTGACCGTATACATGAAATATGACGGCATTCACTACCTGCTGCTGCGGGTGGATGACGTATACCGTTTTCCGAAGATCGCCGGAGCGTTTATACGGGCGCTGAACCCGGAAAAGATGACGTGGGAGCAAGCCATGGAAACGCCCACACAGCGTGCACAGAAGGCTATCAGTAATCCCCACGATTCCTATACGGATTACGAGTATAACAAATACGCGGACAGGGATACCGAAATACTGAACGGGGAGCAGCCCCAGATCAGTTACGCGTATAAACCCGACCAGCCTATTGACAAGAAGAGCTGGCTTGAGATGATGATCATTTTCCCCATGCCGGAATACTGGGACCAGCAGGAAGGCGTTATCACGAAAGTCGAAACGACCGATCCTCCTTTTGATGAGGAGGGCGAGGGCGGATATTTCGCGGAGAACAGGCTTGTTGTGATGGAAACCTATTCCACCCCGACGCCTGAACCCGATTCCGCCGCAATGGAATATGACGTCTGGGCACCGGATGACTAATCCTGTCTTTTCTGTGTTGTTTTTTGCAAGTCTGCTTGTTTCTCCTTAAAGGAAGAGATAAAATCTACCTATATTCAGAATTCAGAATTCAGAGTATGAATGATGAATTCTGATTTTTATTGAAGAAAATTCATTCGAGGAGAATTTTTATGGGTAAGATTCAGATGAAAACACCGCTGGTTGAGATGGACGGGGACGAAATGACCCGAATTCTCTGGGCGGATATTAAGAAGGAACTGCTGGAGCCCTTTGTGGACCTGAAGACGGAGTATTACGACCTGGGACTGAAACACCGGGACGAAACCGACGACCAGGTGACAGTGGACAGCGCGAAAGCGACGCTGAAGTACGGCGTAGCTGTGAAATGCGCCACGATTACCCCTAATGCCCAGCGGGTTGAAGAATACAACCTGAAGGAAATGTGGAAGAGCCCCAACGGAACAATCCGCGCAATCCTGGATGGTACGGTATTCCGGGCACCGATTCAGGTGAACGGCGTGCATCCCACAGTGCGGACCTGGAAAAAGCCCATTACCATCGCCCGTCATGCCTACGGCGATGTATATAAGAATACGGAAATGCGGGTGCCCGGCGCCGGGAAAGCAGAACTGGTCTTTACCGGAGCAGACGGGCAGGAAATCCGTCAGACTGTTTTTGAATTCAAGGGCCCCGGCGTGCTGCAGGGACTGCATAACCTGGATTCCTCCATTACTTCCTTTGCCCACAGCTGTTTCCAGTACGCGCTGAGCGTGAAGCAGGACCTGTGGTTCTCCACGAAAGACACCATCAGCAAGACCTATGATCACCGGTTCAAGGATATCTTTGCGGAACTGTATGAGACAAAGTACAAAGAAGCGTTTGAAAAAGCCGGTATTACTTATTTCTATACACTGATCGATGACGCCGTTGCCCGTGTGGTGCGGTCTGAAGGCGGATTTATCTGGGCCTGCAAGAACTATGACGGCGATGTGATGAGCGACATGATCGCCACTGCCTTCGGTTCCCTGGCGATGATGACTTCCGTGCTGGTAAGCCCGAACGGACAGTTTGAATACGAGGCGGCCCACGGTACCGTAACCCGGCACTATTACCGCTATCTGAAGGGTGAGGAGACCAGCACCAATCCTGTGGCAACGATCTTTGCCTGGAGCGGCGCACTGCGCAAGCGGGGCGAAATGGACAACCTGCCGGACCTGCAGGCTTTTGCGGACAAGCTGGAAAAGGCTACGCTGGATACCATCAACAGCGGCATTATGACAAAAGACCTGGCGCTGCTGTATGAGGGAGAAGCGAAGGCGGTTAACAGCAGGGAGTTTTTGGCTTCCATCCGCGAGCGGATGGAAAGCAATTAAGAATTAAGAATTAACAATTAACAATTGTTGAGAACCAGCACCGGAAGGTGCTGGTTTTTCTACTTGAAGGAGTGTTTTCAGAAGCAAAGGAGCTCTTGACGGAGAAACCGGCGGCGGATATAATAATGACAGACATCCTGGGGTTCGCGACAGCTTTTCGGTTTTCCCCACATTTCATAAAATGGAGCCCGGGTCCAAAGGACGATATGCCATGCCCCCGTCTCGTACGCCAGGGGACGGCAAAAGCGTTCGGCAGGGCACCAGCCTGCTTTACAGAGCGGGTGAAAAAACGAAGGCATCGGCTCCCCGGGGGTTGGGAAAAAACCTTTCGCAGTGCGGAAGGTTTTTTCATACAACTGAAGATTTAAAACTGAAAAATGAAAACTTAAAAATGGAGGTAAAAACAGCGCTTTCTGCGCTGTTTTCTGATTATAAAAGCCTGCCGGTGCGGCAGGCTTAAGTGATAAGTTAAGAGGGAAGAGGGTTTACAGAAAAGCATCCGCGTGAAGCTGATTAATCATCTTCCCAGCGTCAGTTTTTCTGTAAAAGGCAAACCCCAGAAATACCAGGTGACGGTGGCTTCGCGGACGGCATGCATATTCCGGGCGGTCAGGATAGTGGCCGTGAGATCCGTCTGCTGTCCGGCAGGCAGGTCGTGGGCATACTCTTCACCGATCTGGAGAACATCGCCCTGCATGGGCGTGATCCGGATCTCGATGACTTCAGCCTTCAGAAAGGAATGGTTGTCAAAACGCAGGGTATAGGTCAGGAACTGATACTGATCCGCAGTGCCTGCTTCCTCATTGGTAAAGCGGGTTCCGACGAAGGTGGAGTTTTTGATTCTGGTTTTGAGGGCGTCAAAGACTTCCGCCTGATCCACGCCGTCATTGGCGACACAGGAAATAAAACGGATATCCATCCGGGCATTCAGATACAGCCAGCCTACACCGATGACAGCGGCCAGTACCACAACAATCAGAATGATTGCAAAGGCTTTCATCCTACGGTCTCCTTACTCCTGAGGGGTCGGTTCGCTGCCGGAAAGGATGCGGTTCATTTCCGCGATCATTTCCGAATCCTTCAGGCTGAATTTGAATTCAACACGGCGTGAAGCATCAGCATCCTCAACACCGTTGACATAGATCAGGTCCGCATAGCTGCGCCCCTTGGCGGTGAGGATCTTCTGGAGCTGCGCTTTCTGGTCGGCGGTCAGGGAAGGCATCTTCAGGCAGTAGAGCGCCACCTGAAGGGCACGGTTCTGGCTCAGCTTCAGGTTCGATTCATAGGAACCCTTGGAGTCTGTGTGGCCTTCGATGATGATCTCACCGAGATAATCAGAATACTGATCCCGCAGAAGCACGTCCAGGTAAACCGGAATAAAGCGGTCCAGCAGGTCTTTACCTTCCTGACGGATTTCGGAACTGCCGGTTTCAAAGAAAACAGCGCTGTCCAGCATAATATCGCCGGTGTTGGGGTCCACAGCGGCTTTCAGGTTCGCCGCGGACAGAGAATTGGACAGATCCTGGATCATGGTGGAGCGGATACCGATCAGTTTATCGATCCGCAGGGCCTGGGCGTTCAGCAGATCCTTCTGCTCCTGCAGCTGGATGGTGGCGGCTTCCAGATCCGCTTCCTTGGAGGAAAGCACGATCTGCAGGTCTGAGAGGGTTTTTTCCTGATCCTCCAGCTTGACTTTCAGGTCATCCAGGTCTCCCTGGATGATGACCAGGCGGGCCTCTTTGTTGTCCAGTTCATCCTTTGCCAGCTGCAGGTCAATGGTCTGCTGATCCAGCACAAGCTGCTGGGCGTTCAGTTCCTTGGTCTTGGCTTCCAGCATGGTGAAGTACTGGTAGAGGCTGTAAGTCAGGATCAGGACGAAGATGAGCAGCAGGGCAGCCATCATATCCGAATAACTGATCCAGCTGGCGCCGGTTCCTCCGGATCCCCGGCCGGCACGACGGTTATGGATGCGTTGACGTGCCATGATCAGGCCTCCTTGGACAGCCGGGTCAGGGTTTCAGAAACGGATTTGACATTCTCATTGAGGCCGGAAAGCAGGGAACTGATTTCCGAAAGCTTATCATCAGCCGGTTCGTCGCCGCCGGCGGGAAGAGTCTTCATTTTATCGGTGAGTCCGGAGATCAGGGAAGCCATATCCTTGCTTTCCTTACGCATATCGTTGAGCAGGTCGGCGGCACGGCGCTCAAAGCCTTCATCCCGTTCCCGGACGGTGTTGATCTGCTTCATATAGGTATCGAACTTATCCAGCGCATGGGAGGTAATCTCCTGCAGGGACTGGGCGTTGCGGATGATGCCTTCCGCGGCGGAGAGGTTTTCGCCGGTGGCTTTGGCGGCCTGGCGCTGGCTCTGTTCCAGGGTGCTCATGGACTGGGCGAGGGAAGTAAGCTGACCGCCCATACTCCGGTCCATTTCGGCCAGGAAGCGGCTGACAATATGATTGACACCTTCGATCTGATTCCGGGTAGTACCGACCAGGAAGCGGTCCATGGATTCCGCAACGGGATTCAGGGCACGGGAAATGGACCGGCCCACATTGTCCACAAGGCGGTCTGTCAGGGTTTCGTTGATGCCCTGGAGCATGAAGTTGCGGTCCTGGTTCTGGATGATCATCTGGACATCGTTATCCAGGGGACGGGACATAGCCAGCTGGGTGAAGGAAGTCACAAAATCATCGATGGCACGGTAGCTGGACCCCTGGGAAATGCGGTTGAGCATATTGAAAACCAGGCTGCAGCTGATACCGGCAACAGAGGTGCCGAAAGCAAAACGCATACCGCTCAGCAGGTCCGGAATGCCCTGGATGAGCTGCGTTGAGTCAGCAAAGTTCAGGGAGGACAGGCCGCGGGAAAGGCCCATGAAAGTACCGAGAATACCAAGAGAGGTGAGCAGATTCGGGATCAGCTCGGCCAGGCCGGCATTTCCGGGACCGTGGGTGACAGTATCATCGTTAATATAGTCTTCCACATTGGTGGGAAGGCCGCGACGGTCCAGCTGTTCCGCGTTCTGAAGGAAACGGAGCCAGCTGCCCTTCAGGCGGCGGCCGACAAAACGGGCTTCCTGCCAGACAGGCTTATCCAGCTTTTTACCGGCATTCTGCTGCAGGCGGGAAATGGCCAGGCGCAGGGAAGCGGTGGTCCGCCACAGCGGGATCAGGCATTTGAAGAGACCAATCAGCGTAACAATGGCAATGGCTCCGTAAACCACATAATCGGCAAGATCCGGAAGGATCGCCGTAACTTTAGATAAATCAGGCAATTCATTCGCCTCCTTTGAAACAACATCATCTGATTATATCATATCAGACACATATATGAAACGATTGATTAACAAATGGCATTCCCGTCCTTTTCTGTCAATAAACGGGAAGAAACCCGGATTTTCATGCGTAAACTATTATGAATGTCATTTACGTTCCGGAATGATAAAGCATGAAGCCAAGCACAGCGGTTATTATCCTGCTTATCAGACAAGGGGGCCTTTTTATGAAAACTGTATTACAGAGAGTATTCCTGATCCTCACGGCGGTTTTGCCGGCTGCAGCCGCCCTTCCGCTTCGGGGATATGCGGAAGAAGCAAGCGCAAGCATCAGAACAGATGAACCGGCTCCGGAAATCCGGGAGTATCTTCAGCCGGGAGAGTATGCCGCTGACATCATAAAAGGTGACGAATGGCTGTATGTGATGACCATCGAGCCGGAAGGCGGAAGGATCGTCAGACTCTTCCGTTCAGCTGATAATGAATTGGAACTGATGAGCTCCAATGGGACCGATGAGCCTGTGCAGGAGATACTTAATGATCTGGAACCGGGAACATATATCCTTGACGCTGAAAAGTCTGAGGACCGCTTTTACGTGCTTGCCGGTGATATGAACGGCAGATGGCAGATCAGGATTTACAGCTGTATTGATGACAGATGGATGCGCGAAATAAAGAGCGGCTGGCTCGAAAAACTGTTTGGCGTATTCCCGGACATCTATTCCCAGGGCTTATCTGGGGATCAGCTTATGATCGACTTCATTGATGAAGCAACCGCACGCTTCATCCGGCTGCCCGGGAACCAGTGGGTATTATCAAACTGGTATTCATACTATAGAGAGGAAATGATGCTGACGTATTATCCGGATGTCATGAATATCGAGTACAGACAAAGCATTTACGGCAGGACAGACGACAGAACAACCAGAATATGCGGTTCGTATGAGGAAGCACGGAAGATAGAAAACGTGACCGCACAGATGATGCCTCAGAGCCTGAAGGACGTGAATTTATACCCGCAGACAGGAAGATGTGACGCGATTGCCGCTTCTGATTCAAATGAATATATCCAGATTTATTCGGGGTACGAAGGGAAACTGAAATACCATGATTCCTTTACTGTTTACCAGGGAACGCCGGTAAAGATACTGGAAGAGGTGGAAGACGGTATTATCCGGGTCGCGTTAGGCGATATGACAGGATATGTGTGGAATGAAGATATATATCCATCCCCAAACGGTGTGCTGTTTGAGGTGGACAATAATCCCACCCGGTCATGGAACGTGACAAGCGATACTTCTTTGTTAAATGAGATGACGCTTTATTCGGAACCCTCTGTTTCATCAACCGCGATCTGGACCTATTCCGATTGCTCTATCCTATATCTGGATATGCAGCTGATCGGAGAATCAGAAGACTGGTTTGCTGCTTTGACCAGCCTGGGAACAGGGTTTATCGAGAAAAAGTATTTCAGGGACGGAAACGGATAACAAGACAGCAGCCGCCTCCTGCCGGAAGCGGCTGCCTTTTCATTTTGCATATTATATCAGGTGAGGGAAGAAAGAACCTCGCCGACCTTATCGTGAATTACGAGATTGCATTCATAATCCATGGGAGTGGCATCCCGGTTGATCAGCACCAGGTGTTTGCCATGGAAATAACGAACAAGACCGGCGGCCGGGTAGACGGTGAGGCTGGTTCCGGCGATGATGAGCATATCCGCCTTCGCAATGGCACCGACCGCACCGGAAACCACGTCATTGTCGAGACCTTCCTCGTAGAGGACGACATCCGGTTTGATCCTGCCTCCGCATGAGCAGACGGGAACCTCATCCTTACTGTCCCGGATGTATTCCGGCGGGTAGAATTTACCGCATTTCATGCAGTAGTTCCGGTGAACGCTGCCATGAAGTTCATAGACTTTTTTGCTGCCGGCTGCTTGGTGAAGCCCGTCAATATTCTGAGTGACAACGGCCAACAGTTTTCCTTCCTTTTCCCACTCCGCCAGTTTCAGGTGCGCCTTGTTGGGCTTCGCGTCCAGCGGGAGCATCTTATCCCGGTAGAAACGGAAGAAAGCCTCGGGCTGTTTCATAAAGAAAGTGTGGGAAAGAATGGTTTCCGGCGGATAATCATATTTCTGGTTGTACAGTCCGTCCACGCTGCGGAAATCCGGAATACCGCTTTCGGTTGAGACACCGGCACCTCCGAAAAAGACGATGCGGGAACTGTCATCAACCATCTTCTGGAGCTCTTCGTAAGCCATAAGACACCTCTGCTCAATTCATAATTCATAATTAATTTTCTGACCGCAGTGAAAAACACAGCTTCATGTATTTTCGGGTTTAGTATCTTCAGGAACGGATGCGGGTTCGGTTTCTGATGCTTTTTCCGGTTCTTTTGCATCATGAGATTCTTCGGCAGGTTTTTCAGCGGATTCCCCGGCGGGCTCTTCAGCGGGAGCCTCCAAAGCGGCAGGGGCTTCGGGTTCCGCAAGAGTATCCCCGGCAGAGACCGGAGCGGCAATGGCAGACTGCTCATTGCTCTTTTTGAGGGCGTGACGGAGCAGGAAGAAGACGGTGATATCCAGGACAGCCTCCAGCACCAGCAGGATGCCGATGACCAGGTTACGGTTTTCACCCAGCAGGTTCAGCAGGGAAAGAATGCCGACGATGAGGGAGAAGGCGGCGAAGATCAGCATGATCCACCATCTTTTTACATCGACGGATTTCTCATCGAAGGCATACTGGATTTTCAGGAAGCCGCCGAAGAGGAGCGCCAGGCCCCAGATGAAGGGCAGGAAGTCCTCCAGGTAGTTCGGGTTGAAAGCAAGCAGGGAACCGGCCACCAGCAGAATCAGCCCTGTGGCAAGACGGGATTCCGTAATCCGCTGAACCGGTTTGGAACGCATATAGACAATGATGGACCAGATGCCGCAGAGGATCATGACACCGGCCAGGACATAGGCTGTGATGCGCAGAGCGAGATTGCCGAACAGGATCAGCAGCACACCGCAGACCAGGCAGAAAGCGATGGGCAGGATCATGGAACGGGCTGTCAGTGTATCCGGATCTTTCTTGCTACGGGTGAAAAGCTTAAGACTCTTCATAACAGATATTCCTCCGCTTTTGTATTCATTTCATATCACGAATTATTTCCACAAAGGGCAGGGAAAATCCTGCCATGGATGAGGCGGTGAAACTGCGCGGCCCGGAGGGCAAAACGCTGCCGGTCTATACAGAAAAGGGTACGGAAGAGAAAAGAAATGGGAGATTCTGTATATTATGCAGTGGTGTTATAGAAGATGAACTTACAGATCATGCCGACGGGAGACGGAAAAAACGCCGGTTACGAATGGCACGGGTTCATGAAAACGGGATAAGACAATGCTTTCAGCGTTGGAAAGACAAACATTTCAGCCCGGAGAAAAAAGTGAAACGATATTGTTTACAAATTGTTTTTTAGTTTACTTTAACAATCCGGAAGGTTTAAAATACAAACCAGGTTAATCATAATTTAATCAGGAGAGTGAACTATCATGAAGAAACTGACTGCAATCCTGTTGTCCATCATGATGCTCCTGGCCTGCGTTGTCACGGCTTCTGCCGACGATGCCAGCTATCTGGGCGTTATGCTGGGTACGAACGTCATGTCCCTGGACACCAACCTGGCGACTGACGGTGACTCCTTTGAAGTGATCGCCGACTGTATCGACGGCCTGATGCAGATGGACAAGGACGGCGCGGCCGTGCCTGCCCTTGCTGAAAGCTATGACGTGAGCGATGACGGACTGACCTATACCTTCCACCTGCGGGATGCCAAGTGGAACAACGGCACTGCCGTGACAGCCAATGACTTCGTTTTCGCCTGGCAGCGGATCGCGAAGGAAGCCGGCGAATATGCCTACATGCTCGATGAAATCGGCAACATCAAGGGTGCCGCGGAAATCATCAGCGGCAGCGAAGCCGACCTAACCACCCTGGCTGTCAGCGCTCCGGATGACAAGACCTTTGTTGTGGAACTGAATGTTCCTGTTTCTTTCTTCCCGAGCCTGATGTATTTCCCCACCTTCTATCCGATTAACGAAGAGTTCTACAACAGCCTGGCGGACGGCACCTACGGCACCAGCCCGGAAACCTTCCTGAGCAACGGCGCCTTCGTGCTGGAAAGCTACACTCCCGGTACCGCGAACCTGAGTGTGAAGAAGAATCCTGACTACTGGGATGCTGACCGCGTGAAGCTGGCCGGAATCAACTACCAGGTGGTCGGCTCCTCCGACAACGCCCTGACTGCTTTCCGTAACAAGACGCTGGACGTTGTTATGGTTTCCGGCAACCAGGTCGATGCTGCCAAGAAGGATGCCTCCCTGGCCGAGAACCTGAAGGTGACCGGTGCCGGCTATATGTGGTATCTGTCCTTCAGCCAGACCGAAAAGAACGCTGAGGGCGGCATGCTGGCCAACGCCAACCTGCGCCTGGCTATCAGCAACGCCATCGACCGGGACAACCTGGTTGACAACTACGTGATGGATGGCTCCCTGGCCACCTACACCGCGGTTCCTCCGCAGTTTGCGGCCAGCAGCACCACCGGTGATGACTTCTCCGCCGACCAGAACGTTTTTAGCGACTATGTGGGTTACAACCCCGAAAAGGCTGCGGAGTATCTCGAAGCGGCCAAGGCTGAGCTGGGCAAGGACAGCTTCAGCTTCACGATGATCTACGGCAACAACGAAGGCGACGAAGTACAGAAGGTTGCCCAGGCCATCAAGGAAGACGTTGAAGACGCGCTGCCCGGCGTGGAAATCAACCTGCAGAGCATGACCAAGGCTGAACGCCTGGACAAGATGCAGAACGACAACTATGACATCGCCCTGACCCGCTGGGGTCCGGACTACGCCGATCCCATGACCTACCTGGGCATGTGGGTAACCAACAACTCCAACAACTACGGTTTCTGGTCCAACGCTGAATTTGATCAGCTGATCGCGGACTGCACCACCGGCGCCTACATCTCCGATTACGACGCCCGCTGGGAGGCCATGTTCAAGGCTGAGACCATCGTGATGCAGGAGGCAGTGATTGCTCCGCTGTACACCAAGGCCAACGCCAACCTGATTACTGCCGGTGTGGAGGGAATCGACTTCCATCCCGTGGCGCTGAACCGTGTTTATAAGGATACGACGAAGTAAAGCATCCGGACGGAGCGGTCAGCACGCTGACCGCTCCGTTTTCCTTTATTACGGCGCGGCAATAAAAACGCCGCTATCATTTTGTTGTGTAGCAATGTGAGGAAAGTATGATCAAGTATACGCTCAAGCGGATCGGTATGGCCCTGCTGACGCTGCTTATAATCACTTTTCTGCTGTTTGTGCTGGTACGCATTATGCCGGGAAATCCTTTCCCCTCTGAGCGCATGAGCGCGGATCAGATTCAGAACAAGCGGGCTGAGATGGGACTGGATGATCCGATCCTGACCCAGTTTATCCGATATATGGGGAATGTGCTGCACGGAGATTTCGGAAAGGGAACCTCCCTGTATTACGGCGCCCCGATCAGCACGGTGCTGAGCACGGCCATTTCCAACTCCTTCCGTATCGGCGGCATTGCCGTACTGCTCGGCTCGCTGGTGGGACTGCTGCTGGGAATTACGGCGGCACTGAACCGGGGAAAATTCCTGGACGGATTCTGTACTGTATTCTCAATCCTGGGCGTATGTGTGCCGAGCTACGTATTCCTGATTTTCCTTCAGTATACGTTCTCATTTAAGATCCCGTTCTTTCCTTATTTCTTTGACGCAAACCGTTTCCTGTTTTCGTCTGTGATTCCTTCGGTTTCGCTGTCGCTGTTTACGATGTCCACAATAGCCCGTTTCACCCGGAACGAAATGGTGGATGTGTTTGACAGCGACTATGTGAAGCTGGCCGAATCGAAAGGCATGTACGGCCGGAACCTGGTGATGAAACACGTACTCCGCAATGCCCTGATCCCGATTGTCACGGTGCTTGCTCCGCTGATTGTGGACCTACTGACGGGGGCTCTTGTGGTGGAGAAGATCTACGGGATCAACGGCATCGGCAAACTCATGGTGGACGCGATTGCCGGAGAAGGGATTGACTACAACTATGTGCTGGCACTGGGCATCCTGTATTCCGCCCTGTATATCGGCATTATGCTGGTGGTTGATCTGCTCTACGGCGTACTGGATCCCCGGATCCGTGTTTCCGCCAAGGGAAAGGAGGCGTGAGCGGGATGGAGAAGAGTTATACTCCCGTCAAAGAGGATTTTACCCTGCTTGACCGGCAGGACCTGTATACGGATAAAAACTTTGCCTCCCAGAGCTACTGGAAGGGCGTTGCCATTCATTTCTTCAAAAACCGCCGGGCGGTTATCGGGCTGGTTATCGTACTGCTGATCATCCTGTTTGCCGCAATAGGACCGTCACTGAATGAATTTGGCTACCGGGACATTGTGCAATACCGAAATGAGAACAACAAGCGTGTTGTGGCCAAGGGGATAGCCCCGCAGATTCCGGCACTGCATAAACTGTTCACGGGAGAAGAACCGGAAGGGAATTTCAGCAGCTATACGTTCCTGTTCGGCACGGACGACCTGGGACGCGACCTGTGGACCCGTACCTGGTACGGCGCGCGGGTATCCCTGCTGATTGCCTTTGTGACGATCATCATTGATATGATTATCGGTATGAGTTACGGCCTGATATCCGGGTATTTCGGGGGCATGACAGACAATATCATGCAGCGGGTGGTCGAAGTGGCCAACAGCGTTCCGCGGCTGGTTATTGTTTCCGTGCTGGCGATCTTTATGCCCAAGGGTATCTGGCTGGTGATCATCGCACTGCTGCTGACAGAGTGGATCGGCATGAGCAAGATCGCCCGGGCGGAGATGCTGAAGACCAAGGAACAGGAATATGTCCTGGCCAGCCGGACACTGGGAGCCCGGAACGGGCACATTATTTTCCGGGAGATCCTGCCCAACACGATCGGACCGATCATTACCCAGGTGATGTTCTCCATTCCGACAGCCATCTTTACCGAGGCATTCCTGAGCTTCGTCGGCGTGGGTATCGCACTGCCCATGTGCTCCGTCGGCACCCTGATTGAAGACGGATTCAACAATATCACAACCCTGCCTTATCAGATTCTGCCGCCAATCATTGTGCTGGCTTTACTGATGCTCGGATTCAACTTTATCGGCGACGGACTGCGCGAAGCGCTGGCTCCGAAGCTGGAAGACATGTAAGGAGGAGAGACAGATGAGCGAGACACCGAAGAAAATTCTCGATATCAAAAATCTGGATATCTCCTTCAAAACAAACGCCGGTATTGTCCATGCCATCCGGGGCGTAAGCCTGGACCTGTGCAAGGGTGAAACCGTGGCTGTTGTGGGCGAGTCCGGTTCAGGCAAATCGGTGACCATGAAAGCCGCTATGGGCCTGCTGGACAGCAACGCGATTATCAACAGCGGCGAAATCCTTTATACCTACACGGACAAGGACGGCAATGAGGTCACAACAGACCTGCTGAAGCTGAGCCGGAAAGAACTGCGACGGGACTTCAACGGACAGCGGATTGCCATGGTGTTCCAGGATCCCATGACGAGCCTGGATCCTACCATGACCATCGGCAAGCAGATCATGGAAGGTATGTTCCTGCACAAACACATGGAGAAGGAAGCAGCCCGGAAACGGGCGATTGAACTGCTGGACCTGGTTGGTATTCCGGAGGCGGAAAAACGATTCAAAAACTATCCGCATCAGCTGTCCGGCGGTATGCGCCAGCGGGTGGTCATTGCCATCGCCCTGAGCGCGGATCCTGATATCCTGATCTGCGATGAACCCACCACGGCCCTGGATGTGACCATCCAGGCAAGGATTCTGGAACTGATCATGGATATCCAGAAAAAAATGAAGCTTTCAGTGATCTATATTACCCATGATCTGGGTGTGGTAGCCAAGGTGGCGGACTATGTGAACGTGATGTATGCCGGCAAGATTGTGGAAGTAGGCAACGTCAACGAGATTTTCTATGAGCCGAAGCATCCCTATACCTGGGGACTGCTTTCCTCCATGCCGGACCTGGATACGGACGACGAACGACTCTATTCCATTCCCGGAAGCCCGCCCAACCTGCTGCATGAGCCGAAGGGGGATGCCTTTGCAGCCCGGAACCAGTTTGCCATGGCCATTGACGAAAAAGCGGAACCGCCGATGTTCCAGATTTCATGTACGCATTTCGCAGCGACCTGGCTGCTGCATCCCGATGCCCCGAAGGTCGAAATGCCTCCGGAGCTGAAGACCCGGATTGAACGGGCGCAGAAGGAGGTGGCTAAAATCCTATGAGTGAACCGCTTCTGAAAGTGGAAAACCTGAAGCAGCATTTCAGGATTTCACGCAGTTATACCGTCAAGGCAGTCAACGGTGTATCCTTTGAGATTTATCCGGGAGAGACCTACGGCCTGGTGGGGGAATCCGGATCCGGAAAAACCACCATCGGCCGCAGCATCATCCGCCTGTATAATCCGACAGAGGGAAGGATCCTGTTTGACGGCATGGATATCACCGGCAGGCTGGAGGGCAAAACCAGGGAGACCCTGCGGGAAAACATGCAGATGATCTTCCAGGATCCCATGGCCTCCCTGAATCCCCGGAAAAAGGTTTCTGATATCATCGGAGAAGGCCTGGATATCCATCACAGGTATCAATCCAGGGAAGACAGGGCGGAACAGATCAGTGCCATGCTTAGAAAGGTTGGCCTTTCTCCGGAACACGCGTCACGCTATCCGCATCAGTTTTCCGGCGGTCAGCGCCAGCGTGTCGGCATTGCACGGGCACTGATTATGAACCCGAAACTGATTATCGCGGACGAATGCATTTCCGCGCTGGATGTATCCATCCAGGCCCAGGTGGTGAACCTGATGAAGGATATCCAGGAGGAGACCTCCTGTGCTTATCTGTTCATTGCACATGACCTGAGCATGGTGAAGTATATCTCTGACCGGATTGGCGTGCTGCACCTGGGATATCTTGTCGAAGCGGGAACCAAAGAGGAGATTTTCTCCAATCCGGTTCATCCGTATACCAAGTCCCTGCTGTCCGCTATTCCGCATCCCAATCCGGAAGTGGAAAAACGGCGGAAATCCATCGCTTATGACTATGCTTCCTCCGGCATTGATTATGCAAAAGGAACGGAGCATACCGTGGGCGGAACACATACCGTTCTTGCCACGGATGAGGAATTTGAAAAGTGGACAAACCAACGGTAAAACAAGGCGGATGACTCTGCGGACCGTGCCTTGTATTTCGCTTGTTCCCAAAGCCGCAGAAGGTTGACACATACGTATGCTCGTGTTAAGATTCACTGTAATTACGGGCGGAGCCCGGTTTTTTACTACATGGAGGGTGCTGCAATGACTCAGTATCGCGTCGGAATCATCGGTGCCACCGGTATGGTGGGACAGCGTTTTATTACCCTGCTGAAGGACCATCCCTGGTTCAAAGTGACCTGCCTGGCGGCTTCTGCCCGCAGTGCCGGTAAGAAATACAAAGAAGCAGTGGGAGAACGCTGGGCTTTTGACTGGCCGATCCCTGATTACGCCGCGGATATGACCATTGTGGATGCGGCTGATATTGATGCTGTCGGCGAAATGGTCGACTTCTGCTTCTGCGCCGTGGATATGAAAAAGGACGAGGTTCGTGCCCTGGAAGAAAACTACGCCAGGCATGAGATCCCGATCATCAGCAACAACAGCGCCTGCCGCGGTGTTGAGGATGTTCCCATGGTGGTGCCGGAAATCAATGCCGATCACCTGGCTGTAATTGATACCCAGCGGAAGCGCCTGGGCAGCAAGTACGGCTTTATCGCTGTGAAACCCAACTGCTCCATCCAGAGCTATGTACCTGCCCTGACCCCCCTGCTGGAGTTTGAGCCCACCCAGGTGAGCGTATGCACCTACCAGGCGATCAGCGGCGCCAGCAAGACCTTCAAGACCTGGCCGGAAATGGTGGACAATGTGATCCCCTATATCGGCGGTGAGGACGAGAAGAGCGAGAATGAACCCCTGAAGCTGTGGGGCCATGTGGAAGACAAGGGCAACGGCCCGGTGATCGTGAACGCTGCTGAGCCCGTGATCGGCGCCCAGTGCCTGCGGGTTGCCTGCAGCGACGGCCATATGGCAGCTGTGTCCGTGAACTTCCGCAAGAAAGTGACCAAGGAGCAGATCCTGGAGAAGTGGGCGAACTTTGAGACTGAAGCCCAGCGGCTGGAGCTGCCGAGCGCTCCCAAGCCCTTCCTGCAGTACTTTGAAGATCCGTCCCGTCCCCAGACCCGCCTGGACCGGGATTTCCAGAACGGCTTCGGCGTGAGCATCGGCCGTCTGCGGGAAGACAAGATTTTCGACTGGAAGTTTGTCTGCCTGAGCCACAACACAATCCGCGGCGCTGCCGGCGGCGGCATGCTGACTGCGGAACTGCTGTGCAGGAAAGGAATTATTGTTGCTAAGCAACAATAATCCAGTGAAATGTTGCCTTCGGCAATGTGAAATATCCGCCTATGGCGGATGTGATGATTACTGTAACTTATGAGGAAAGAGATATATCTTGCATCCTGTGTTACAGATAGTGTACAATCAGGTTGTTCAGATGCGGCGGAACGAAGTGAAACCGCAGATGAATATAGAGCGATTCGTAAAGGCAGAGTAGCGTTTTCCGCGTAAAGTGTTCATGGACGGGGAGTTGCCATGAAACGAAACGGCGAATGCCGTGCGGTGGAGAATGCGCATCCCGCTGCTTTTTACAGCAAAAAGCCTCTGCGAATCACAAGAACTTTTTTCTGTGAGACGAAAGGAGGCTTTTTTCTATGCAAAATAATATCAAACTGTTTGACAACCCTTTCAGCAAGGAGTACTGGAAGCAGGCGGCATCAGAACTGAAGAATACCAAGACGCTGATCTTTGCAGCCCTGATGATTGCTCTGCGTATTGCGCTGAAATCCGTAAGCATCTATATCGCGGCTGACCTCAGGATCAGCATAGAGTTCCTTGTTAACGCCCTCGGCGCTATGGTTTTCGGCCCGGTTGTGGCCATAGCCGGCGCAGCTGTATCTGATACACTGGGAGCTCTTTTATTCCCGTCAGGTCCCTATTTCTTTCTGTTCATTTTCACGGAAATTGCAGGGTCCCTGGTTTTCGCACTGTTCTTCTACAGGACGAAGATTTCGGTGACAAAGGTTATCCTGTCCCGTTTCTGCACGAATTTCTTTGTGAATATCGTGCTCCAGACGCCCATCATGGCTCTGTATTATCAGATGATGCTGGGGAAAACCTACAAGATTCTGAATCTGCCGAGAATGATCAAGAACCTGGTTCTGTTTCCGGTTGAATCACTGCTTCTTGTATTGTTCCTGCGGGCGCTGATTCCGGCTCTTAAGAGCCTGGGATATAAAGTCAGCGACATATCCAACCTGCACTTTACGAAGAAGAATATTATAGCCCTGGTTATTCTGACGATTATCGGAGTTGCTGCTGTAGCGGCTTATGTGCTGACCAAATAAAGGAGCAGGACATGAACAGGGAAACAAAGAACAGGATTCTGGATAAGCTGGAGGAAATGTATCCGGAAGCAAAGGCGGAACTGGTGTTTTCCAACCCCTATGAGATGCTGGTGGCCACTATGCTTTCCGCCCAGTGCACCGACAAGCAGGTAAACAAGGTGACTCCCGCCGTGTTTGAACGCTGGCCGGACGCGAATGCTATGGCAGAGGCATCCGTTGAGGAACTGTTTCCGATGGTGAAGAGCTGTGGTTTCCGTTCCAAGGCAGGGAATATCATTGCTGCCTGCAGGATCATTAAGGAACAGCACGGCGGGCAGGTGCCGGATACGATGGAAGCCCTTACCGCACTCCCCGGTGTGGGCAGGAAAACGGCCAATGTGGTACTGTTTAACGCTTTCGGTATTCCTGCTTTCGCAGTGGACACCCATGTATTCCGGGTGAGCAACCGGATGGGCCTGTGCAAGGCGGATACGGTTGAGGAAACAGAAAGGCAGATGACCAGGCTGATTCCCCGGGAAAAATGGGGACAGGCCCATCACTGGCTGATCTGGCACGGCAGGAAACTTTGCAAAGCTCAGCGGCCGCTGTGTGATGAGTGCGGGGTGAAGGGTCTTTGCTGCTATGCAGCAAAGACAATGAAGAATGAAAAATGAAAAATGAATAATGATGGAAAAAACAGCTTCCTGAGGAAGCTGTTTTTCTGATTGAGTAAAGAGTGATGAGTGAAGTGCGATCGCCGTTAACAAAGTTCTTTCAGAACTTTGACGGCTGTAGCATGGGAGTCATTAGCTGTGAATGGCTCGGCGTTACCAGTGCTAAAGCACTGACGCCTGCATGGACGATCTGTTACCAGCACTAAAGTGCTGACAGATATGTCTTAATCACAGATGATTCCGCAACTGTAGAGTGAAGAGTGTAAAAAATCAGCCCGGTTTATCCGGGCTGATTTTTCATTCATAGAAGCCGAAAGTGAAGGCGGGATAGGAAACGATGTCCTCCTCGCTCTGGATCTGATAGCCGACACCCTGGCAGGTGCCGTAGATCTTCACCTTGGTACCGGGCTCGAGGCCGGGATCATGATCGGCAATGTAGATCAGGTCATTGGAATACTTATCCTTGTTCTTCTTCAGGGCGGCGTGGATGATCCACTCTTCACCGGCCTGATCAACGCTCAGGATATGGGCATCATAGACCATGTACTTGTCTTTGTAAGTGTCCAGCTTCTTTACCAGGGCGTTGTAGGCGGGATGGATGGCCTTGGTGGCGGAACGGGTCTTGGTGTCCTGCTCAGTCAGCTGGCGGACAGGATGGAAGTCCAGGCGGGAATTGTCCAGACCCTTCTTCTGGAAGGCGAGAACGATATCATAGGTTCCTTCCTGCTCTGTAGGCACTTTGAATTTGAAAACGCCTGTTCCGTTGGTGCGGATGGTCTTCTCCAGGATGGTGGCACCGCCGCAGGAAACGAGGCACTGGACGGTAACGCCCTTATCTGTGACACCGGAGACGGTCAGTTCATCAGAGGTGAGCGTCTCGGGAATCTCGGAGGTCATCGTGACGGGCAGGATGGACTTATAATACTGGGTCACATTGTCGAAATAATAGATATCGGTAATGGCGACACCGTTGATTTCCATGGTCAGGGTGATGTTCCAGACACCTTCATCCGGCAGGGTGAACTTCAGCTTGAAGTTGCCGGACTTGGGGACTTCCAGGGGGAAGCGCTCGCTGGAGAAGTTGGACAGGCGCTGGGCCACACCGACGATGGAAATACCGGGAGTCGCATGGCCTTCGACCGTGAAGACACCGGTGTTGGTTTTAAGCGGCGGGGCGACAGTCACCTGGATGATACCGGAGAGATCCACGGAAACGGCCTCGGTTGAATCAGGATTAACTTCAACGGAAGACTGGAGGGCCGCTTCCGCGGCGTCCTTGACTTCGAAAACCAGGGTATTGGCAATTTTGTTCAGGTTGTCTTCATCCGTGCGGCGGGGAAGACGGTCAAACACTTTATAATCCAGGAAGACGGTATAGCCGTTCCGGATGCTTTTGCGCGCGACACCGCGCCAGGTGGCATCACCGACTGTACGCTTGTACTCAAATTTCAGGAAATTGCCGCCGTATTTCTGCTTTTTCCATTCGGGCTTCAGGATGGTAAAACCGTCCTGGGCATATTTGCCGGAACCCTGGTGAAGCTTGAGATATTCGTTGCGGACCTGACGTGTCTGCTGTTCCAGGTCGAAATAGTGGGTGGAATCCTCATCCACATAAACACGCACTTCCAGGCAGGCATCCATCTTTTTGGTCCAGGCCTGAAGCAGCACATGATTCGTTTCCCAGTCGGCCAGGAGATCTTCTTTCGTCTTGTTGATGGCAGGGCTGGAAAGCAGGTCCTGATGATCGTCAAGGTTATCAGGCGTCAGGACGATGTAGTTGGTCTCGTTGAGGGAAATCTTGCCGGCACAGGGCTCCAGGGCATATTCCGTATCAGCCAGGGCACAGGCACAGAGAACCGTCAGAAGAAGAACCAAAATGAGTAACAACGATTTCCGCACGGGCTCACCGTCTTTCTCTAAAATAATGAATCAGCAACAGAAACTGATAAAATACCAACTAACAGTATAACATAGGCACGAGTTTATTGACAAGATTCCTCCGGAGACGCATCACCCCGGGAAAGGACTGCTTTACGGCGGCGCAGGAAGCTTTCCCTGTCAAGCATCACAATCCTTCCGCAGCCGTTGCAGCGGATCTTGATATCTGCTCCGGTACGGATGACCGTCCACTCGGCGGAACCGCAGGGATGGGTTTTACGGGTGGTGATGACGTCGCCGACAAGAATCTCCTCAATCATCGCTATCGCTCCGATTTCTGTAATTCATAATTCACAATTCATAATTCATAATTATATATGTTCATACCAATACATATTGGCACAATATATAAAACGAATATCGAATCCTTTGTCATGATATCGCATGGATGGTGAAAATTCAACTGAGGTTTACAGAAAGAGGAGAATTTGTTACAATATCGCGAAGAAATCAGAGACAGAAGAGGAATGAGCATGAACCAGAAACGCGATCCGATCGGGGTTTTTGACAGCGGGGTGGGCGGTATCAGCACCCTGCGGGAAATGATCCGCGAGCTGCCGGATGAGCGTTTTATTTATTTCGGAGATATGGCGAATGCTCCCTACGGTACTAAAAGTACAGAAGAAGTGATTGCCTGCGTACGCGCCGTTGTGGATAAACTGACAGAAAAAAACATCAAGGCGCTGGTGATTGCCTGCAATACAGCCACAGGGGCTGCTGCTGCCGTGCTGAGGGATGAACTGAGCATTCCGGTTGTCGGGATGGAACCGGCGCTGAAACCGGCCTCAAAAGCCCGGAAAAACGGAAGCGTACTGGTGCTTGCGACGCCGCTGACCCTCCATCAGGAGAAGTTTGAGAACCTGATGAAGCAATACGGCCAGGGAGCCGTGAAGGTGCCGTGCCCGGGGTTGATGGAACTGGTGGAGGCAGACGACCAGGAAGGCGCGAAACGCTATCTGGAGGAGCTGTTTTCCCGATATCCGGCGGAGACAGTGGACGCAGTAGTGCTCGGATGTACCCATTACGTATTCCTGAAGGATATGATCCGCGGGCTGCTGCCGGAACGAATCGCCATTACAGACGGAAACGCGGGAACAGCCAGGCAGCTGCGCCGGGTACTGGCAGCGGAGAAACTGCTGAACGAGGAAGGCCCGGGAAGCGTGGAGCTGCAGACAAGCGGGGGAGAGAAAGACATAAAATTAATGGAAAAGCTGCTGAATGAATGATTCAGCAGCTTTTCCATTTAATGAATACTGAAAAATGAATACTTAAAACTTAAGAATAAACAAACGAAACACATGTCACCAAATGATTTATCAGTCTTTAATGTGTCCACTAATCTTTACAGGTATCCCGTTACCCATGCCGAACACTATACAATTATGAATTGTGAATTATGAATTTAAATACCGCCGGAGACGGCGGTACATTGGTTTTCTGGCTTAGAATTGACCGGAAAATATATTTTGCCTTTTCTTTTGTGCCCGGTTATGGTATAATGCCGCTTAGCATTTGATTCCGCTTTTCGCGAATTAGGAAAGCAGGATGATCATCGTTTAATTTAATCAAGGAGGAATGACAACTATGGCTGAATTCGCAACCAGTAACATTCGTAACGTTGCCTTCATGGGGCATGGCAGCGAGGGCAAGACCACGCTGACCGAGGCGATGCTCTTCGCTGCCGGCATGACTGACCGTCAGGGCAAAGTGGAGGACGGTACCACAGTATCCGACTTTGATCCGGAAGAAAAAAAGCGCGGTTTTTCCATCAGCGCTTCCTACGCACCCATTCCCTGGAATGGAAAGGTTATCAATGTTATCGACGTTCCCGGATATTTTGATTTCATCGGCGAACTGATGGGACCCCTGCGCGTCATCGAAACCGCGGTTATCGTGGTCGGCGGCGTGAACGGCCTCAGCGTCGGCGCTGAGAAAGCCTGGGATTACGCAGGTGCCCATAACCTGGGCCGCATGTTCATTGTAAACCAGATGGACCGTGAACATGCCAATTTTGAAAAAGTGACTGCTCAGCTTCGTGAAAAGTACGGCTCCAGCGTGGTGCCGATCCTGCTGCCCCTCGGACAGGGCGCCAGCTTCCGCGGTGTTGTGAACGTCCTGGAAAAGAAAGCCTATGAAGGCGCTTACAAGAAGAGCCTGGAAGTTCCGATGCCCGCCGAACTGGAAGCGGAAGTCAACGAAGCTTTTGAATATCTGACCGAACAGGCTGCGGCTGCGGATGACGATCTGATGATGAAGTACCTGGAAGGCGAAGAGCTGACCTATGATGAGATCATGGCCGGTTTCCGCAAGGGCATGAAGGACGGCAGCATCGTTCCCGTTGTGGCTTGCTCCGCCGTGACCGGCGTGGGTATTGCCCGCACGCTGGACCTGATGGCCAAGTATCTGCCTTCTCCCGCTCACGAGGGACTGTTCCAGACCGGAACGAACCCGAAGACCGGTGAAGAAATCAAGCGCGTCTGCAAGGACGAAGAACCCTTCTCCGCCCTGGTATTCAAGACCATTGCTGACCCGTTCGTCGGCAAACTGAGCCTGTTCCGGATTTTCTCCGGTATCCTGACCTCTTCCACCCAGCTGTATAACGCGAATAAGGAAAAGATCGAAAAGGCCGGCGGCATGTTCACCCTGAAGGGCAACAAGCAGACGAACGTCGACAAGCTGCACGCCGGTGACCTGGGCGCCCTGGCAAAGCTGCAGATCACCTCTACCGGTGATACGCTGTGCGACCCGAACAACCCGATCCTTTATCCTCCGATTGAGTTCCCGGCTCCCTGCATCTCCAAGGCAGTGTTTGCCGCGAAGCAGGGTGAGGAAGACAAGGTCTTCAGCGGCCTGAACCGTCTGGCGGAAGAAGATCCTTCCATCAAGATTGAAAAGAATGTTGAGACCACCGAAACCGAACTGAGCGGCCAGGGCGAAATGCATCTGGACGTGATCAAGAACAAGCTGGCTTCCAAGTTCGGCGCTAACGCCGTGCTGCAGGATCCCAAGATTCCGTACCGTGAGACCATCCGCAAGACCGTTAAGGTCCAGGGACGCCATAAGAAGCAGACCGGCGGCCACGGCCAGTTCGGTGATGTGTGGATCGAATTCAGCCCCATCCTGGACAGCGACAAGGACTTCGAGTTTGAAGACGCAGTCGTCGGCGGCGTGGTGCCGAGGAACTTCATCCCCAGCGTTGAAAAGGGCCTGCGTGAGAACATCGTGAAGGGCGT
>JAGAAC010000068.1 GCA_017615475.1 Clostridia bacterium | reverse complement strand
TTCCCCGTTCAGGAGGGCACGCATCCGCTCGCTTTCGTAATATCCCGCTGGGAGAGCGGCCATGTTTTCCAGGTCCAGTGTCGGTTTAAAAACCTTTTCCCCGTTATAAAGGAGATAATCGTATGAACCGTTCATAAACAGGGAGGAAAGCATGGCCAGGGGAAGATAGACATCCTCCGCGTCCGCGTGGATCCCGATGCCGTATTTTGCGAAATCAAAGAGCACCGCGCTGGGTTCATCATCATAAAAAAGATCCATTTCTTTTGCCCACGGGCAGGGAGAATCCTCAACCCCGACCTTCTTCTCCCGGTCGGAAACGGACTTATTCTGAAATAAAGACCAATCCGCCGCCGAAATGGTACCGGCATCCGGATTCACCCGGATACAGGCTCCGTTGGGTTTCGTAACCTCCCAGGTGCCTCCGTCCTGCTGCGAAACGGTCACTTCCGTCTCCATAACAAAGTCCAGGTACTCCCGTATGCTCAGATAAGGAACATGGGGGGCGTCCGTATAAAACCGCAGGTTCAGGCTGCCGGTCTGCTCATCCTTTTCAAAAACCGGTACAGTCTGCACCGTGTAAGCGGATCCCTTCGCGGACGCAAAGGAAAACGAGGTCATGACCATCATGCATGCCAGGACACAAGCCAGTATCTTCTTCATAATACGCATCATCCTATATTGTTTTTTGCAGGAGCTGTTGTCAGATTGTGTTTTCATTCGGAAAAGGCTGCTGTTTCCTCCGTCCCTTCCGGCCTGAACCAAAGCTGCGCCTCTATATAGCCATAGGGAGCGATGCTCCGGATCAGCTTCTCCGGCGAATCATCAAAGGAATGGAGTTTCTCACAGAGCATTTGTTTTGTGAGGACTTCCAGCGTTTCGCCCTTTATATATTTCGCGCAGCTGTCACCCAGTGTGAAACTGATTTTGTCATCCGGAATCTCGTCCAGCGGAAACCGCAGGCTGTCACCTTCGTCAAACCATTTCCTCAGGTAATCGCTCTCCAGTAAGGTAAAGCAGTAAGGATGTTCCAGTACGGGATGTCCGCCCAGCCGGATGAACCCGTTCCGTACCGCTTCATCCGTCGCCTTCCGCTGCGGATAGTAATTGATAAAATCGGCAAAGCGGTAAAAGCTCGTTTCTCCCTCGTGGGCGGATGCAAGCTCAGCGGCTTTTCTGAATGCCTCCTCTTCCGGAAGAAGCATAATGTTCTGCCAGGGATCTGTTCCCCGCACATAATAGTGGGTAATATAAAGATCTGTCATCATTTTCCCTTTCCGGAGCGCGTCATCACATCATAGCACAGATAATCGCCGTTTTCCGTCCGGATTGTATGGTATTCCGTCTCCCTGTATCCGCGCTTTTTATAGATTGCCTTGGCCGGAAGGGAAGCATCCATATGAACGGTATCATACTGCAGCAGGACCGCCTGCTCCGCAAAATCCAGCAGGGCACGGCCGAACCCTTTATGCTGGTACTCCGGCAGAACAAACAGCCGGTTTATCTCGTTTCCGCTGATCGTCACCGTACCGACTGCCTGATTCTCCTTCAGCAGCAGGTATACTCTCCCTGAAGCAATATCCGCCATGATTCTCTCATCCGAGTGATGGCGGCAGAAGAAATCCACCGCGCCGGCGGGATAATACCGGGGATAGATCTCCCGGATTGTGTCCCGGGTGATCCTTTTCACTGCCTCAAAATCGCCGGCAGCGGCCTGTACAATTGTCATCCTGTTTTGCTCCTCAGATTTGCAATATGCCTTATTTCGATACCGGTTTCCATTTTATCAAAAGGAAAAGCCATCGTCAAAGAAAAACGATGGCTTTTCGGGGTTTTCCCCCTGTCTTTTCTGTTTCATTTCCGGCGGTTTTCTGTTCCGGCGGAACAGATCCGGCCGGTCAGTAGTTTTCCGCGTTGATTTCAAAGTAACTCTGGGGATGTGCGCAGACCGGGCATACCTCCGGAGCCTTGGTTCCCACAATGATATGGCCGCAGTTCCGGCATTCCCAGACCTTGACTTCGCTCTTTTCAAACACCTGCTGCATTTCCACGTTCTTCAGCAGCGCGCGGTAGCGTTCTTCGTGGTGTTTTTCAATGGCCGCCACCATCCGGAATTTGGCCGCGAGTTCCGGGAACCCTTCCTTTTCAGCAGTCACGGCAAATCCTTCGTACATATCCGTCCACTCATAGTTTTCACCGTCCGCCGCAGCGCCTAGGTTTTCCGCGGTACTGCCGATCCCATTCAGTTCCTTGAACCAGATTTTCGCGTGTTCCTTCTCGTTGTCCGCGGTTTTCAGGAACAGGGCGGCAATCTGCTCAAAGCCCTCTTTCTTCGCCTTGGACGCAAAATAGGTATACTTGTTCCTGGCCTGGGATTCTCCGGCAAAAGCCGCTTCCAGATTCTTTTCTGTCTGTGTTCCCGCATAAGGATTCTTTTTCGGGGCATCCTCTTCGATCTTCACAAACTTCTCCGCAGGCTGCTTGCAGACCGGGCACTTAAAGTCTTCCGGCATCGGGCCTTCATGAACATATCCGCATACTGAGCACTTCCATTTTTCCATGATTTCTTCCTCCTTTTTATTGATGGGTTCATTGAATTCAAGGGATGAGAGCAGCAGCTCCAGGGCATCCGCCGGGAAGCCCGGTTCCGCCGCGTGTACGCGCATTTCCTCCAGCAGGGCATGCACATTGCCGCTCTGCGGCAGCATATATCCCGCCTCCCGCAGCAGGTCCTCCGCCATGATGCGGTTGGACCGTTCCAGCGCTTTGCCAAGTTTCCCGGGCAGCTTTTCCGCCAGTTCTTCCTGCTCCGCCTTGCTGCCGGCCAGCCGCCGGAGTTCAGCGGTCACTTCGCCTGTTTTCACCTGCTGCAGAGGATATTCCCGGGGCACAAGGCTGATTGCGCCGGCCGGGCAGGCTTCCGCGCACGCACCGCAGCCGATGCATTTTTCGGTGTCAATCACGCTGTTTTCCGTATCTGACGCGCCTGTAGGACAGACATACAGGCACAAACAGTCTTTTTCGCAAAGGCGGACGTTCCGGACCGCTGTTTTTCCGCTCATATGCTTATCCTCCGATCTTCTCAAATTTTCGGTTGGGCACTTTGCACACCGGGCAGACCGCCGGCAGGTCGTCGCCGATATAGACAAAGCCGCAGATGGTACAGACATAGACGCCGGTATTTTCCGCCATTGCTTCTCCTTCCCGTGCGTATCTGTCCAGCAGTGATTTCAGGATCCGCGTGACCTTCTCACTCCAGGTCAGGCTCCGAAGCGCTCCGCGGTCGCTGTTTTCCTTCGCGGCTGCGTTCGCGGCCGGGAAGCCGCCCTCCAGGTCAGCGTTTACACGTTCCAGCAGCGCATCAAAGGACGTCCCTGTTTCTGTGCCGCCCTGTGCCTTGAACCAGTCTGCCAGCTGCCTGAAAGCAACAGCCTGTTCCGGTTTGTATTGTTTTTCGCAGCCTTTGGCCAGGCTGCTGCACAAAGCACTCGTTTCCATTGCATTCAGCGGCTTCAGTTCTGTGTCCGCCCGGGGTGCCGGGGACACGTCAGCCGAAGGCCGGGACGCCTCCTCGGGAACAAAATCCGATTTCGAAGCGCCGCACAGCGGACATTTCCAGTCCTCCGGCAGTTCCGCCCAGGGAGTGTTCCCCGCCTCATCGTACACATAGCCGCAGATTGTGCATATATACCGCATCCGCACCCTCCTTTATCTTATTGTCCTGTCTCTGTCCGTATCATAAACCCTATAGTTCACTCTAAGTCAAGCGAATTCCGGAAGTCCGGAAAGGAGAACATGCCCGGAGAGCTTGTCCTGATCGATTATCAGCATCACCTTGCCTTTACCGGGGACATCTATGTTAATATACACGGCATGACCAGGGAGCAGGCAGCGTATAACCAGTACGCGCCGGTTCTCATGACCTCCGTGGATACTGATCCCGCGTTGTGTGCCAGGGAAAGAGCGGCCATCCTGCAGCGCCTTGGCGCCGGTGAATGGAAGATTTTCGGTGCTCACGGAATGATGAAGGAATACTGCCTGCAGGCGGAATAACCGGGCAGTCAGCGAAAAAAGCGCACCCCGTTTGTCACAAACGGGGTGCGTTTTGCTTTTATGCAGTTTTCCGTTTATACCGCGGTTCCCTCCGGTTTAACCCGCCAGTATCCCCGGTTGTCCCGGGCCAGCAGTTCTTCCCCGACCAGGTCCCGTCGCAGGGTACAGAAATCATCATGGTAATCCGCGATAATAATGTTCACTTCCCGCTCGGTGTAAATCCGGTCATACTCAAACGCTTCCACGATCACTTCCAGCGCAATCCGTTTCTTTTTCCGCTGAGCAGGGATTGCTTTCAGCCTGCCGTATTCAAAGAAGGCGTTGATGACCTTCTGGCGGTATTCCGCATCCCGGCGGGCCTGGAGATCCGCTTCATCAGACTTCTCCCGGATGATTTCCAGGATGCTCGTTTCAAAAATCTCCTTGTTCAGTGAGTACATCATATAATACTGGCTTTTATAGGAGGTGACCGCTCCGGCATCCGCCAGCTTCTTCAGGTGGAAGGATACCGTAGGTGCGGTGATACCCAGCCGCTCCGCCAGCCGCTCCACGTACATATCCTCCATCGCCAGCGATTTCAGGATCTGCAGCCGGGATTTGTCAGCCAGGCACTTGAACAGGCTGATCGCTTCTGTTTCTGTCATTACGCACCCTCCCATACCTTTTCAAACTGTTCACGGATTTCATGCACCACGTCAAGTTTGACCTGCTCTGTCTGCATCCTGGCCAGGTCGTTGTGTTCCTTTGCTTTTTCATACGCCGTCTTCCAGTTCGCCGGAATGGTCTCCGTCCATCCGATAAAGAACTGCTTCACCGCGGCGGGATCTCCCTTGCCAATCCGCATGCCTGCGCCGAGCATGGTGCGGTAATTGTCATAGATGTTGCCCTTCACTTTTTCAAAGACAGCTTCATCCTGCCGGTCATCCGCAGTCAGTTCCCGGTCGCGCTGTCCGCACGCCGCGATCTTTTCATCAAACCATTTGTTCATTTCAGCTACTTTTTGCTCAATCATACTGTTACCTCCACTTTCCCTTTTCCGACAAAATCGATATGGTCGGATGCCTTGTTTTCCCCGCCGAACATCACATTCATCCCGACAGCGATATGGAATGTTCCGGCCATTTTCTCGTCCAGCACGGTATATCCGCACAGATCCTTCACATTGGGATTCATCCCCAGCCCCAGTTCACAGACGATCCGGTTCTCCCGCGGCATTTCCGCGAAATGCTTTGAAACAGCCTCATCACTGCTTCCTGTCACTTCGCCGTTCTCAACCTGCAGGGTAACGTTGCTGTATTTTTCATCCTCCAGCCAGAAACTTTCAAAAAATACGGTGCCGTTCGTCCTGCCCTCCACCGGAGCAATGTAGATCTCTCCGCAGGGAAGATCCCCGTCACCGGCGTCAGTATTCCATGTCCGTCCTGTCAGATCCAGGTTCAGCACGCAGTTCTCTCCCGTATAAACAGATACCTGTTCCGCTCCGCCAAAGCGTTCAGCCTCGTTTTTGCAGGCGGTGCCCAGTGCCTCATAGTCAATATCATAGGCTCTGTCCATCCGCGTCATATAGTCTTCCGGCTCAAGGCCGGACTCCGCAGCGTTGGCTGCGGTCGGGATACGGATCTGCGCAAACCGCTTGCACCCCATCAGCTTGTCGAACAGCTGCGCGATATACCTGCGGTAAAGGTTCATCTGTTCCTCTTCCAGGGGATATCCCAGCACAATGGGCTGGCAGGCAAATACGTCCAGCACGGCATCAAATCTGGATATCAGTTCAAAATACCGTTCATCAAAACAGCTGTCCTTCGCGGACGAAAAAAGCTCCCTGTTGATCGAACGCGCCTGCTGCAGCAGTACAGGAGTCGCTCCAAGCCCGGCGACAGCGGCCAGGAAATGATTCGCAGTTTCCTTGTCCGCATCTTCACCCCAAAAATGAATAAGAATCAGTTCTCCAGCGGTCACTCCGCTTGCTTTTACAATCTTCTGAATCGTTTCACAATTCATGATACCACCTCCGGCTCGCCATTATTTATATCACGGTATCATCAAAATTGCAATATCATTTTGATATTTATCTAATTAATATTTTGTATTTTGTTTCCACAAGCCTGGTTTCGGCCCCGGAAAAACGCAGTTTTTTCAGGAAATCAGGAAAAATCCCCTTACGTCAGGTATTGCTTGTAACGCTGCGTCATAAGCTACGCTTGCCCTGCCGGAAGCGGGAAACACCGTTTCCGGACAGAATGACAAAGGAGAAACAATGATGGAAAACCTGAATCAGTACCTTCCCTTCCTGATTCCCCTCGCAATCCTGCAGTTCGCCCTGCTGGGCTATGCCCTGCACCATATCCTGACCCACAAATACTACAAACGCGGAACCCGCACCCTGTGGCTCATTGTCACCATCGGATTGATGTCGTTTGTCGGGCCGATCCTTTACCTGCTGCTCGGCCGGGAGGATGCCTGATGGAAATGCTGCGGATTACCGGCCTGCATAAACGGTTCGGTGATAAAGAAGTGCTGAACGGCCTGGAGCTTTCCGTACCGGAGCACAGCATTTTCGGTTTCATCGGCCGGAACGGCGCCGGAAAAACCACCACCATGAAGACGATCCTGGGCCTTCTGAAAGCGGATGCCGGGGAAATCCTGGTGAACGGGGAAAAGGCAGTTTACGGCCAGACCGGAACCAACCGCCATATCGGTTATCTTCCGGACGTTCCCGAATTCTATCCTTTTATGACTGCCCCTGAGTATCTCCGTTTCTGCGGGGAAATCACCGGAATGAAAGAAACGGAAATCAGCGGCCGCTGCAAAGAGCTTCTGGAACTGGTCGGTCTTAATGAAGAGCGGCACCGTATCAAGGGGTTTTCCAGGGGTATGAAACAGCGTCTGGGGATTGCCCAGGCGCTGCTGAACCGGCCGAAACTGCTGATCTGCGATGAGCCCACCTCCGCCCTGGACCCTGTCGGCCGGAAGGAAATCCTGGACCTGCTGCTGGCAGTCCGGGAGCAGACCACCGTCCTGTTTTCCACCCATATCCTTTCCGATGTGGAGAGGATCTGTACCGATGTTGCCCTGCTGAATCAGGGAACGGCTGAAATCCAGGGAAAACTGGCCGATATCCGTTCCCGGTACCGGAGTGATCAGTATACGGTGGAAACCGAAAACAGAGCCGGCATGCTTGCCCTTCAGCAAGCTTTTCCCCTCATGCGGCACACCGGCCCGAACCAGCTTGTTTTCCGGGAGGAAGACAGCAAGGTTTTCGATATTATGCGTTTTGCGGCGGATCAGCAGATCCCCCTCCTGAAAATTGAGCGGGAGGAAGCAACGCTGGAGTCCCTGTTTATGGAGGTGGTGGAGAAATGAAATCCCTTCTTGCCTTTATCCGGAAGGAATGGACCGAGCATTTCCGTTCCGGGCGGGTGCTGATCTTCGGAATCCTGTTCCTGTTCTTCAGCATTCTGGGTCCTGCCACCGCGATGCTCACTCCCCGGCTCTATGAAATGCTGGCGGAGTCCTATGCCGGATCCGGAATTGTCTTCACCGGCGTCACCGTCACTGCCATGGATTCCTGGGTGCAGTTTTTCAAAAACATGCCGATCGCGCTGATCGTTTTCATCCTGCTGGAAAGCAGTGTCTTTACCCGGGAATACCGGTCCGGCACCCTGCTGCTTTCGCTGACCAAGGGACTGGAACGCTGGAAAATCGTTGCCGCGAAAACCGTTGTTCCGGTGATCCTCTGGACGCTCTGCTACTGGCTGTGCTTCGGGGTCACCTATGGGTATACCGGGTACTTCTGGGATAATGCCGTTGTGCAGAACCTGCCCTTTTCCGCCGGCTGCTGGTGGCTGTTCGGCCTGTGGGCGATTATGCTGATGGTCTTTTTCTCCACGCTTTCCGCTTCTAACACAGGCGTGCTTGCCGGAACAGGCGGCATTGTCCTGCTCTGCGTCCTGCTGGGAGTCTTCCCCCAGGTCAGCAAATACCTTCCGACCATGCTGATGGACGGAAACTCCCTGATTTACGGTGCGGCACAGCCGGAAACGTACATCATGCCCCTGGCGGTTGCCGCCGTCACAGCGGCTGTCTGTTTTATGCTCAGCATTCCCGTTTTCAACCGGAAACAAATGTAGGATCCTGTCAGGATTCATTTTATCCCTGTGCCTTATCTGCACAGGGTTTTTTTCATGCTTTCAGTTTCAGGATCTCCCGGACTTCCCGGCACATGGTGATGGGTTCACCGGCGGCAATCCGGTCCTCCGCCAGCTGCCGGACCGCCGCGCACCACGCGTCCAGTCCGCGAACATCGTCGCCGTATGCCCGCAGGACGGCTTCACCCTCCGCCAGCGCCGCTTCATACTGTGCTTTCGTCAGGTCTCCGGAATCATACGCAGCGTCCAGCTCGTCCCTGTCGTCCACCTTCACGTCACCTTCCGGCGTTATGATCACGTCCAGGTACTTGTCGATGAACACCGCAACGCCGTCTTCACCCGGCTCAATCCCCTCGATGATATCGATGTACCAGACGGATGGCTGGTATTTTTCATCCGCGGTCAGCGGATACTGTTTCCGTTCCGGATCATGGGTTCCGTCCGGGAAATACATGGTGGTGATCATCCTTTGGGTATCGTCCGGAATCATCTCCAGCCAGGTCATTCCCTCACCGGTCACCTGGATCCGGCCGGCTTTCGGCGTTTCCCAGTAATTCTTTTCCCCGTCCGTAAACCGGATCAGGCAGACCATCCCGTGAAACAGTTCATGGTCAATCCGCATCTGGTAATACGGGTAATACTGGAATCCCCATTTGTCCCGGTTCAGGCGTTTGTGGTTCATGCTGTTTCTCCTTTATCGTTCTCCGGCGCACACGGTCATCACGCCGTTCACCGTCAGGATTCCCTGCATTTTTTTCATAGCAGGATTCCCCGGCGGTATAAAATATGATGTAGAAATACATTCGCTCGTGATTCTCCCCAGTTTTGTGATGCAGTATCCGGTGGCAGCGTTATATCCGAAGTATATGCTTCCTCCGCTTCCTGTAATATCACCCGAACTTTGTTATGAAACGCCCGCTTCCAGGATTCTTATTGCCGGCTTATCACAATCGACTTCCGTTTTCGCGCCTACAGGCAGTACCGTCATGGGTGTTCTGTGTATGAAATCCACATTTTCCATGATTAGCATATCACGTCTTCCGGCCTCTTTGTTGATTACCTGCAGAAGCGTTTCTTCACTGTCGCAGTCAAGCGGCCCGGTCACAATCGCTTTTGCTTTATCAAAAGCGCCGGCGGCGGCAAATGCCCGCAGTTCATGCAGCCCGGCCACCTTGCTTTCGTATACATTGCAATGTTCCATGGCGATGACCGAGTCTTCCCAGATTTCCGCCGAAGGAAAATACTTTGTCCCCATAATCTGCCGCAAAGGCCCTCCGCAGACAGGGACAAGATGACCGGTTACTCTCCCGCTTCCCTGTAAAACTTTATAACCCGTATTATCCGTCCAGTTTATCTTCTCTTCCGGGGCATCGGGGTCTTCGGTCTTTGGGTATCTTTCATACCGGATCTTCCGGAATCCGTGTTTCACTTCATATGTCTTGTTCCAGTCAATCGGCGTATACTTTTCCGAAGGCTTGATTTCACCGATGATCTCATTTGAAAACAGTGTCCGTCGAATCGCGTTTTCCGTATATTCATCCAGTTTCCCGGGCTGCGCAATCGGAGTGAGAACCGTTGGACCGTAATAGGCGCGCACTCCGGCGTACGCAAAAACCGCCATCCATGTGGCAATATCCGAAAATCCCATAAAGACCTTGGGATGATCGTGTATAACCTGGATGTCGATAAACGGAAGAACCCTGTAAGAATCATCACCGCCCTGATTGCAGATGATTCCCTGAACGGTTTCATTTTTCAAAGCCCACGTCAGGTCTTCCGCCCGCTTTTCCGGGTGTTCATATAAGAAACTGCTTCCCTTAAGCGCGTTGGGCGTTTCAACAACTTTAACCCCGAAGGCTTTTTCAAACCGCCTTTTACCCGTCAGATACCGGGGCAGCATATCCTCGTCTCCGGCCCGTCCGCCGGACACAGAAATAAAGGCAACCGTGTCCCCCGGGTTCAGCTTTTTCGGAATAATCAGGTTTTTCATTTGGATTCTTCCCTTCTGTACCCTTTAATCACCAGCAGCTTTACTGCTTCCACAATAGATTCAGGTATCTCTTCACCGATATCAACCGCCCTGCTCCACAGCCGTATTCCCCTGTAAGCAAAAAGCAGGGTATTCATTACCATACGATAATCAATGGCATTGAACGCGCCTGTTTCCACTCCGTATTCAATCAGTTCTTTCCAGAGTGAACTGTCCGTTCTGCTGTTTTCCATAAGGGAATTATCTTTCTCCATTGAAGCATACTCAAACAGCGCGTAAGCCAGCGATTGATCGCTCATCAGCATATTCCGGTAGAACAGATCCAGATAATCTGTCAGAATCTGCACTGCCGGTTCCCGGCAGGCTATTCTCTCCGAAACATCTGCCTTCCGCTCATCTTCCACAAGGGAGAGAAGGATTTCCGACTTGGAACTGAAGTGTCGGTATAATCCTCCCTTGCTGAGTCCTGTCGCGTTACAGATATCCTGCATAGAGACGTCTTTGTATCCTCTTTCAAGGAACAGCTTCATAGCCTCTTTTTTGATTCTCTCTTCCGTGCTTTTCCCTTTATATCCCATATCCGCGCCTCTTTTGCGACTACTTCGTCGCTTTTTTTACATAATAGCATCCCTGAAGCGTTTTTACAAGATATAAATACGATCAGATTATTCTGAAAACAGAAGAGATAAAAATGTATCGCAGATAGATAAGCCGAACTGGTTATGCTTCCGCCGCTCCCTGGAAAACACTGATCATCTTCCGGTTGATCTCTTCCGCCCGCTCATGGTTCAGCCCGTGACCGGCTTTTTCATAGAACACGGCGTTCATGCGGTTCTGCTCCAGGACTTCCCTTCCGCCGATCTTTTCAAAGGGATCCTCCGTGCCGACCAGATAGGTCACCTTGTCACGAATCCGATCCACCTCTTCCGGGGTGAACGCATGGAGCTTGTGGTATCCCATGGCCATGTTGTTGAAGCCCTTCAGCAGGCTTTTGTAGTGGGCCATGATCTCCCGGTTTTCCGTGAAGACAGCATAGTTTTCCCCGCTCAGTTTCCGGAGCAGTTTTGTCACGTTTTTGTCCGTCGGGAACAGCGCCTCCGGCAGGAAGATCTTCATCATCGCTGCCATGGAATTCTTCTTTCCGCCCACCGGTACGGTACCGGAAATGCTG
>JAGAAC010000067.1 GCA_017615475.1 Clostridia bacterium | reverse complement strand
GAGCAATGCCGCCTGGAGACACCGACCCTGATCATGAAGCGCTATATGGCGCCGGAATGGATGGAACAGCTATGAACAATCAGTTACCGGAAGCGTTTGTCCGGAGAATGCGGGATCAGCTCGGAAATGAGCTGTCCGCTTTTTTGCATGCGCTGGATGAAGCACCGGTCAGGGGAATCAGACTGAACCCGCTGAAAAAGACAGACGCGGCAGAGAAACTGACAGCAGGTGAACGGATTTCCTGGGAGAAAAACGGTTATTACCTGGACGCAGAATCAAACGCAGGTTCCATGATCCTGCATGAAGCAGGAGCCTGGTATATACAGGAACCGGGAGCGATGATGCCGGCAGCGGTGCTTGCGGCAAAACCCGGTGAAAAAGTGCTGGATCTGTGTGCCGCACCGGGAGGAAAGTCCACGCAGGCAGGCTGTGCCATGCGGGGAGAAGGACTGCTGGTCTGCAATGAACCGGTTCCAAAGCGGGCAGCGATCCTGAGCCGGAATATAGAACGGATGGGCCTGCCAAATACGGTTGTGACCTGCGCCAGGCCGGAACAGCTTGCGGAAAAGTGGCCGGAAGCATTCGACGCGGTTCTGGTGGACGTTCCGTGCTCCGGGGAAGGAATGTTCCGCCGGGATCCGGAAACCCGGGATGAATGGACAGCGGAAAAAGCGGAAGGCTGCGCTGAAAGGCAGCGGGAAATCCTGCGGGAAGCAGCGAAAATGGTCCGCCCAGGAGGCAGGCTGGTCTATTCCACCTGTACGTATAATCCGCAGGAAAATGAGGAAAATGCGGCCTGGTTTGTAAGAACATTCCCGGAATTCTATCCGGAGGCGTTTGAACTGCCTGGTATCAGCGCACCGGACGGGATATATACCTGTTACCCCCACAGGATCAAAGGGGAAGGACAGTTTGCCGCCCTGTTCCGCAAAGACGGAGACAGGGATATCCGTATGCCCGGGGATTCTTCCCTGGCTCTTCCGGCTAAGAATGATAAAGCGGTTTTCCGGAACCTGTTTCCGGTATTTCCGGAAGCAACCCACCTGCTGGGAAATACCCTCATCTTTATGCCTGAAATGCCTGATGCCAAAGGCATCAGAATTTTGCGGGCAGGGCTGCATCTAGGCGAAGTGAGGGGGAAAATCGCGGTTCCCGATCACGCTGCCGCAGTGTGTTTCCGCGCACCGGAGATGCCCTGCAGAATAATGAACGCTGATACTGCTGTGAAATATATGAACGGAGAAACCGTATCCGGAGAGGAAACCGGATGGATCCTGATGAAATATGAGGATCTTGTGCTGGGTTGGGGAAAGGGAAGCGCCGGAATGATCAAAAACCATTATCCCAAAGGACTCCGGGGTCCGTACTATATACCGTAAAAAAACAGAAAAACATTTTTTGAACAAATGGATTGAAAACGTTACCGAAGTGTAGTATACTGTCCTTAAGCTAAAAATGATGCGTAAAGCATCAAAAACAACAAGGAGGCGCTCCCATGAAAAAGTTTATTTCACTATTTTTGGCTGTTCTGATGGTATTCGGCCTTTTCACTGCGGCACACGCAGAGAAAGCCCCGGAAGAATATGCCGGCACCCTGACCATTTATTCCCCTCATGACGCGGATCCGCTGAATGCCGGTGTTGCCGGTTTCGAAGCCAAGTATCCGAATGTTAAGGTTGAGATCGTTGCCGACGGTACCGGCAACCTGCTGAACAGAATCAAGGCAGAAGCAGCGGCTCCCGAAGCTGACATCCTGTGGGGCGGCGGAGCAGACTCCCTTGCTGCCTACAAGGAATACTTCCAGAGCTACAAGCCTTCCTGCATTGATCTGATTGATCCCAGCCTGTATGATCCGGAATGCCTGTGGATCGGTGAATCCCCGCTGCCCATGGTCTTCCTCGTGAATACTGACCTGGTGGCTGAAGCAGATATTCCCCAGAGCTGGAAGGACCTGGCTGATCCCAAGTGGGAAAAGAAGATCGCCATGGCTGATCCCGCTTCCTCCGGTTCCGCCTATACGCAGCTGAACACCATGCTGATGATCTACGGCCAGGTGGATGATGACTACGCAGCCGGCTGGGATTTCGTCAAGGGCCTGATGAATAACCTGGTAATCCAGTCCGGTTCTTCCGGAGCCCACAAGAATGTTGACTCCGGCGAATATCCCATCGGTATCACCCTTGAAAAAGCCGCTGTTCAGTATGATCTGGCGAACGGCCACCTGAAGATGATTTATCCCACCGACGGCACCTCCGCTGTTCCGGACGGTATTGCCATCGTTAAGGACTGCAAGAACCTGGAACTGGCTCAGCTGTTTGTTGAATACGCCCTGAGCGCTGAATGCCAGGAAGCGCAGAACAAGGACTACGGCCGCCGCCCGATCCGCAGCGACGTAACGCCCGTGGGTCTTGAGCCCCTGACCGGCATCACCCTGATGAGCTACAACTTCGACTATGCCGGCGCCAACAAGGGCGACATCGTTGAAAAGTGGCAGGATGCCGTTGTCGGAGACTGATCAGAATTTGATAATAATATGAAATGAGGAGAAGGAGTGCTCCGGTTTCATGGCCGGAGCACCCTTTTCCACATTCATACGGGAGGATTGTTTTTCATGAGCCATGCCGTTATTGTTGACCATGCCGTAAAAACCTATGGAGACTTTACCGCCGTAAACGGGATCAGCCTGACGATCAACCCCGGTGAGTTTTTTACCCTGCTGGGGCCTTCCGGCTGCGGAAAAACCACGCTGCTCAGGATGATTGCCGGATTCAATACGGTGGACGGCGGTGAGATCCGCTTTGATGATAAAGTGATCAATAATGTACCCGCCCATAAGCGGGATATAGGCATGGTGTTCCAGAACTATGCCATATTCCCGCACCTGAATGTGGCGGACAACGTTGCCTACGGCCTGAAAGCGCGCCATGTACCCAAGGCGGAAATCGCACCCCGGGTGGAGGAGGCGCTGAAGATGGTCCAGATCGACCAGCTGAGCACCCGGAAGCCCAACGAGCTTTCCGGCGGACAGCAGCAGCGGGTCGCGCTGGCACGCGCCTTTGTTATTGAACCCAGCGTGCTGCTGATGGACGAACCCCTGTCCAACCTGGACGCAAAACTGCGGGTCCAGATGAGGACAACGATCAAGAAACTTCAGAGAAGGCTCGGCATCACAACGGTTTACGTGACGCATGACCAGGAGGAGGCACTGGCTATCTCTGACCGGATTGCAGTTATGAACCAGGGCAACATCATGCAGATCGGTACGCCGGAAGAGATATACAGAAAGCCTGCCAATCCCTTTGTGGCGAACTTCATCGGTGTCAGCAATTTCATTGACTGCACCGTAGTTTGCGGCCAGGGCAGCGCAGAGGTGAAACTGCCGGGCGGTTATAACATTTCCCTCCCGGTGACCAGGGAATACAGCGGCGAGGCGATCCTTTCCGCCCGTCCTGAACAGCTGTTCTTTGACGAGAAGGGTATTCCCGGAAAAATCAACATGTCCGTATTCCTGGGTGACTTTATCCAGTATGAGGTTGAACTGGCTACAGGCCAGATTATCGAACTGAATGAATATACCAAGGACGTCAGCGAGATCCGGCATGACGGGGAACAGGTCTTTATCAGCATGAACCCGGCACAGGTGAGCCTGTATGAAAAGGAATCCAAGGAGGTGCTCTCATGCTGAAAAGCAAGAAGGGCCAGCCTTTCTACAAGGATTTCTGGTTCTGGGTCAAAATCCTGATCTTTGTCGTTTTCCTGCTGTTCCTGGTCTATCCCTTCTACACGCTGGTTGTGAACAGCTTCTTCTCCACCAAAGCGGATGGAGTGACTTTATACAATTTCCAGCGGTTCTTCCAGAAGAAGTACTATTACCAGGCACTGGGGAACAGCCTGAAGATCAGCCTGATTCCGACACTGATTTCCGTGCTGATCGGCGTTCCCATGGCCTATCTGCAGACAAGATACAATATTGCGGGAAAAACCTTCTGGCATGTGCTGATCATCCTGAGCCTGATGTGTCCGCCGTTTCTCGGCGCATACAGCTGGATTATCCTGTTCGGCAATGCCGGTATTGTAACGCAGTTCATGAGCAGCCTGTTCGGATTCCAGATGCCGACCATCTACGGACAGGGAGGTATCTGCGCTGTTTTCACGCTGAAACTGTTCCCGTATGTTTACCTGTATGTTTCCGGGGCCATGGGTTCCATTGACCGCAGCGTGGAAGAGTGCGCGGAGAACCTGGGTTCCGGAAAGCTCCGCAGACTGCTGACTGTCACTGTTCCGGTGGTCCTGCCTTCCATCGCGGCAGGCGCGCTGATGGTTTTCATGACTGCCCTGGCGGATTACGGTACCCCGGGTATCCTGGCCGGCGGAGACTTCCGTACACTGCCGACGCTGATCTACAATGAGTATTTGTCCGAAACCGGCGGCAACGCCAACCTGGCCAGTGCGATTTCCATGATCATCGTGATCATCTCGCTGCTGATCCTCTTTATCCAGAAGGCATGGGTTGCGAGGCGGAATTATACCATGTCCGCGCTTCGGCCGCCGCAGATCATCGAATATAAGGGATACAAACGTTTCCTGGTGACACTGCCGGTGGCAATTGTCAGCCTGATCGCGTTTATTCCCCAGATGGTGGTTGTGCTTTGTTCCTTTGTGAAGACCAATTACTCCAACTTTGTCTTTGAGGAAGGATTCACGCTGGAGCATTATGCCGAACTGAGCAGAAGCCTTACTTCACAGATCCGGAATACATTCGTGTTCTCCACGGTGGCGATTGTGATCATCCTGATCCTGGGTATCCTGATGAGCTATGTCATTGTCCGGCGGAGAGGGAAGACCGGCGGCGCACTGGACATGCTGATGATGGCTCCCTACGTCATCCCCGGTTCCGTGCTGGGCCTTTGCTACATTGTTGCGTTCAACAACCTGGGCAGAACGCCTGAGGGAACGGTGATCAAACTGACCGGCACTGCGGCGATCATCATCATATCCATGATTATCCGGAAAATGCCCTATACCGTACGATCAGGCAGCGCGTACCTGATGCAGATGGATCCGAGCGTTGAGGAAGCATCCATCAACCTGGGCGTATCCCCGATGAAAACCTTCATCCGGGTAACGGCCCGCCTGATGCTTCCCGGCGTGCTTTCCGGCGCCATCATCAGCTGGGTTACCTGCATCAACGAGCTGTCCACTTCCATTATGCTGTATACGGGCAAAACCATGACCATCACCATTGCGGCCTATACCAATATCGTCCGGAATTCCGTAGGCACCGGCGCAGCCCTTGCCTCCATCCTGACCCTGACAAGCGGTGTGCTGCTGATCATTGTTTTCAGGGCAAGCAAGGGAAAGGTCAGTTTTGTATAAATCCGGAACAACCCGGTTAACGGGCGGCAGGTCCGGCGGAAGGATAAGAAACAGAGAATGATTCGGAACATTGTATTTGATATGGGCCAGGTGATCCTGAAATTTGACCCGAAGCACTTTATCGACCGGGAGAAAGTGACGGATCCGGAAGACCGGAAACTGATCCTGAATGAGCTGTTTCTCTCTGTGGAATGGGCGCAGATGGATGCCGGCACGCTGACAGAGGAAACCGCGGAGCCCTCCATCCTGGAACGTTTCCCGGAAAGGCTGCGGGGGACTGTAAGGAACCTGCTGTATAACTGGGCCTATCCCCGTGAAACCATTCCGGGAATGGAAGAAACCGTGAGAGCACTGAAGGATGCGGGATACGGGATTTACCTGCTCAGCAATGCCAGCAAGGCCCAGCATGATTACTGGCCCCGGGTGCCCGTGAGCGAATACTTTGACGGAAAACTGATCTCCTGTGACGTTAAGGTGGTTAAACCCTGTCACCGGATCTATGAACTGTTTACCGAAAAGTTCGGACTGAAACCGGAAGAATGCATCTTTATTGATGATTCCACAGCCAATGCGGCGGCGGCGATTGCCTGCGGCTGGCAGGGAATTGTCTTTCACGGGGACGCGGATGAACTGAGGCAGAAACTCAGAAAAGCCGGAGTCCGGATCTGAAAGGAATAAAAAACCAGCAATTTCAATGAAGTCAGGCAAGAAAATGCTTGACTTCATTTGCTGTTTGACGTAAAATAGCGGTTGGCAATCAATAGCTCCGCTAGCCCCGGTAGCCATTGACTCAATCCGAACATGCGACCATCATGGGAGGAAACACTTCAACCATCAACCCAAGGAGGAAGTACTTTGAAGACATTTATTCCTAAGGCTGCTGACATCGACCGCAAATGGTACGTTGTCGACGCGGACGGGATGGTTCTGGGCCGGCTGGCCAGCCAGGTTGCCAACATCCTTCGCGGCAAGAACAAGCCGATTTATACCCCCAACATGGATACCGGTGACTTTGTTATCATCATCAACGCTTCCAAGGCTGTGCTGACCGGCAAGAAGCTGGATCAGAAAGTCTACTATCATCACAGCGGTTATGCCGGTGGCCTCAAAGAGACCAAGTACCGCAAGCTGATGGCCGAAAAGCCCGAGTTTGCTGTTCGCCGTGCTGTTGTGGGCATGCTGCCCAAGGGACCGCTGGGACGCCAGATGGCCAGGAAGCTTAAGGTATACGCCGGAGCCGAGCATGAACAGGCTGCTCAGAAGCCTGAAGTGCTGGATCTGAAGTGACGCGGAAAGGAGAAAACAGATAATGGCTAAGGTAGAATACAGTGCGGTTGGTCGCCGTAAGAAAGCCGTTGCCCGCGTCCGTCTGGTTGCCGGCGATGGCAAAATCACGATCAACAAGCGTGATATCGATGCATATTTCGGTCTGGAGACCCTGAAGATGACCGTTCGTCAGCCCCTGACCCTGACCAACACCGGCAGCTTTGATGTTGTGGTGAACGTCAACGGCGGCGGACTGACCGGACAGGCCGGCGCAATCCGTCACGGCATCAGCCGTGCGCTGTGCAAGGCTGATCCCGAAGTGCGCGGCACCCTGAAGAAGGCCGGCCTGCTGACCCGCGATCCTCGTATGAAGGAACGCAAGAAGTACGGTCTGAAGGCAGCCCGTCGTGCTCCGCAGTTCAGCAAGCGCTGATTTTTCCAAATGGTTTTTCAATCCCTGTACCCACGGGTACGGGGATTTTTTGATGACAGGCGCTTGAAAGCGGATGCGCTGAAAGTTATAATATGGTTGCAATACAAATTGTTTACGGAGGATCCTGTAATGAATCAATGGAATAACCTGGACACACTTTCATCCTATGAGTCCCTGCGGAAAGCCGGACGCGTTGACCTGGTCAAAGCCATGACCGGAACGGAAGGAAGCGAAAGAGTCCGGAAATACACAGTGCCCATGGCTGCGGGACTGAGTTATAACTACGCGGCAAAGCAGGTGAATGACGAAATCCTGGACAGCCTGTGCAAACTGGCTGAAGAGGCACAATTGGCTTCCAAGTTTGAGGAACTGTACAACGGCGCTGTGATCAACACCGGCGAGAAGCGGCTGGTGCTGCATCACCTGACCCGCGGACAGCTGGGCGGCTGCGTGACAGCTGACGGAAAGGATAAACGCGCCTTCTATACCGAACAGCAGGATAAGATTGCCGCTTTCGCAAAGAAGGTCCATGAAGGCGGGATCGTGAACGAAAAGGGAGAAAAATTCACCACAGTCGTTCAGATCGGTATCGGCGGCAGCGACCTGGGTCCCCGGGCCATGTACCTGGCGCTGGAAAACTGGGCCAGGAAGAACAATACCTTCCTGATGGAAGCGAAGTTCATCAGCAATGTGGACCCGGATGATGCTGCCAACGTTCTGGCGGGCATTGATCCATCCCGCACTATCTTTATCCTGGTTTCCAAATCCGGCACGACACTGGAAACGCTGACCAATGAATCCTTTGTGAAGGATGCCCTGAAGAACGCGGGGCTTGACGCCTCAAAGCATATGATCGCCGTCACCAGCGAAACTTCTCCGCTGGCAGGAAACAGCGATTACCTGGCCGCCTTCTTCATGGATGACTATATCGGCGGACGCTATTCCTCCACGTCTTCCGTGGGCGGAGCAGTACTTTCCCTGGCCTTCGGTCCGGATGTGTTTGCCCGTTTCCTGAAAGGCGCAGCGGAAGCAGACAAGCTTTCCGCCGGCAGTGATCCTATGAAAAACGCTGCCATGCTGGACGCGCTGATCGGCGTATATGAGCGGAATGTCCTGGATTACCCGGCTACTGCCGTACTGCCTTACTCCCAGGCTCTGAGCCGGTTCCCGGCCCACCTGCAGCAGCTGGACATGGAATCCAACGGCAAGAGCGTGAACAGAAGGGGAGAACCCGTGGATTATCCCACCGGGCCCATCATCTTCGGCGAACCCGGAACGAACGGACAGCACTCTTTCTATCAGCTGCTTCACCAGGGAACCGATATCATCCCGCTGCAGTTCATCGGATTTGTAAACAGCCAGGCGGAAACGGACGTGACCATTCAGGGAAGCACCAGCCAGCAGAAGCTTTGCGCGAACGTGGCGGCCCAGATCATGGCCTTTGCCTGCGGCAAGCAGGATGAGAACAAGAACAAGAACTTCTCCGGCAACCGGCCGAGCAGCATCATCATCGGCGATAAGCTGACTCCCGAAGCGCTGGGCGCACTGCTTTCCCACTTTGAGAATAAGGTCATGTTCCAGGGTTTCCTGTGGAACCTGAACAGCTTTGACCAGGAAGGCGTCCAGCTGGGCAAAGTGCTGGCGAAACGCGTACTGGCCCATGAAACAGACGGAGCGCTGAAGGCTTTCAGCGACCTGCTGAAGATCTGAGAAAGAATAACAAAAATCCGGTCCCTTACGGGGACCGGGTTTTTTATGCCTGAAGGGTACGGAAGGCGGCAGCGCGGCCGAGACGGTTCATCACAGCGAGGCCGACACCCTCAGGAGGGATGACCTCACTGAAAACAGCTTCCATTCCTTCCTCATCCAGCTTCCGCAGAATATCGAAGAGACGGTGGGCAATCTCGGACGGATCGGAAGAGGATCCGATGTCGTGGGGATGACAGCCTGAAAGCGCGCTGACATGCTCCGTAAAACAGAGAACACAGGATTTCACGCCTTCAGCCGCCTGCTGCTGATACAGCTTGCGGAGAAGAGGGACCACCCTGTCTTCAGGACCTTCCACCAGCGTTACGACCGCGTGAGGAGCATAGTGCTTATAGCGCATACCGGGAGAAAGGGCAGTTTCATTTTCCCGAAGAGGACGGAGTACACTGCCTGCCACTTTGACTTCGCATTCCAGGACTTTGGAGATCATGCCGGGAGTAATGCCGCCGGGCCGAAGGACAACCGGATCCCCATGGCAGAGGTCCAACACAGTGGATTCAACTCCGACATCGCACATACCGCCGTCAATGATCAGCGGAATCTTTCCGTTCATATCCTCCAGCACATGGGCAGCAGTTGTAGGGCTGGGACGGCCGGAGCTGTTTGCGGAAGGCGCGGCAATCGGAAGCCCGCAGGCCCGGAGCAGGTCACGGGCGACGGGATGGGAAGGCATACGAACCGCAACGGTCGGCAGGCCCGCTGTTACCACATCCGGAACGGCGGGCTTTTTTTCGCAGAGGATGGTCAGCGGCCCGGGCCAGAAAGCATCCATCAGTTCCCGGGCGCCTTTTGGCAGGATACAGAGGGGCTCCAGCTGCGCCTGGTCATGAATGTGCACGATCAGGGGATTATCAGCCGGGCGTCCTTTCGCGGCGAATACCGAAAGGACAGCCTCACTGTCCAGTGCGTTGGCGCCGAGACCGTAGACTGTTTCCGTGGGGAAAGCAACCAGTCCGCCGCTGCTGAGAATTTCAGAAGCGCGGGCATAGGTTTCAGAACCCGGTTTCAGAAGAGCAGTTTCCAAAAATAATCACTTCCGGTTCAGAAGATTCATTTTCTCCGTTTTTTCCGCCAGGCGAAGGCCGTCTATAAACGGAGCAAGATCACCGTTCATCACATTGGCCGTACGGTTAACGGTCAGGTTCAGGCGGTGATCCACCACATAATCATGGTTAAAGTAATAGGTGCGGATCCTGTCACTGCGTTCACCCCAGCCGATCTGGCTTTTGCGGTCTTCCGCGTGAGCGGCTTCCTGCTGCTCCCTGAGGCGATCAAAGAGCCTGGACCGAAGTACACGAAGGGCTTTTGCCTTGTTTTCCAGCTGGCTGCGTTCATCCTGGCAGGTGACAACCAGGCCGGAAGGCAGATGAGTAATCCGGACCGCACTGTCCGTTGTGTTAACGCCCTGTCCGCCGTGTC
>JAGAAC010000066.1 GCA_017615475.1 Clostridia bacterium | reverse complement strand
GCCTAATGCCTGTATGCAGTCCTGGGCCACTTTCACCAGTGCTGACCACGGAAAGGGTTTCTATGCAATCCTGGCCAGCGTGAATAAAAACGGCCATCTTTATCAGACGCTGCAGGAAACGAAGGAGGCCGTGATCAATTTCGTGTCCTCGGACTGCCATGCTGCCTGCATGGCAACCATCCGGAACAACGCATTTGAAGCAGACGAGATTAGGGCTTCCGGTCTGACAGTGGAAAAAGCTGGCCAGGTGAACGCTCCGATGGTCAAAGAATGCTTTATGAACCTGGAATGCCGGTATGTATGGGAAAAAGAGATCGTACCGGGAGACGATCATGTGATGATCTGCCTGGAAGTGCTGGGTGTGCATATCAATGAGGATCATCTGGAGGACAGGACCGGCGAAGAGGGACTTCTTTATAACATTCATTATCAGATGAATCCGGAACATGTGATGAAAACCGGACATGATTATGCGGCTGTGCTGCAGAAAAAGATTGACGTGATGGAATACTGATCCTGCTCTTCAGCCTGCATACAGGAAGATCCTGCACAAGCAAGAGACAGTTGGCCTCGGTGATGTCAGGAAACTCTTCCGTTCTCTGGGTTTTAAAGAGACTTACAATGAGCCTTTTTGCGGCTATGACGCCTGCATAAAGCTGTAAAAGCTGTGCATCTGAAGGGACGGCGAGAGGTGTCCGGAAGACCAAAGGACAGCTTCCGGTGATTGCCTGACAGTACTTTTCCAACTAATAGTTGTATAATATCCAACCTTTTAGAGAGCGTTTCAACTTCCAATCGCTTCAAAAGAACCTTCCGCCATCGTATCATCTGATTGAAAACAGGAAACGGAACGTGTCAAAACAAATGACATGGTACGTAACAGATGGTATACTTCAGAAAAGGGAGGAAGCGAATATGAAGGAGACATTCGGACAGCGGCTCAGCCGGTTAAGAAAGCAGAGCGGTCTTACACAGGAGGAACTGGCGGAGAAGTTCGGCATATCCGGACAGGCGGTCTCCAAGTGGGAGAATGACGCATCCATGCCGGATATATCCATACTCCCGGATCTTTCTGATGTGCTCAGAGTAAGCCTGAATGAGCTTCTCGGCAAGGAAGAAAACAAAGCGAGACTCGTACCCGCGGAGGAACGCAGGGACACCAATGACCTGATCCTTAAGGTACGTGCCGATCTGGCAGACGGAGACAAGGTGACGGTCAATCTACCGATGGGACTTGTAAAAGCCGGGATGCTGATGAACATGAAGATGCCCCAGATCAGCGGGAGTGAAGCACTGCAGAAGGTGGACTTCGAGGAGATCATCCGGCTGGTGGATCAGGGTATGGTAGGGGAGCTGGTTACTGTCGAAAGTGCAGACGGCGACAACGTGCGCGTGTTCGTGGAGTAAGCCATGTGGATTAAAATCAAAACGCAGGACGGCCCCAACCTTTCATTTCCGGTGCCGCTTTCCCTCGCAGGCAGCAAACTGCTGCTCAGCCTTGCGGCGAAAAACGGCGATCCGCAGGCTGCCGAATATGCTCCTTATGCCGCAGACATTGTGCGTGAGCTGCGCGACTACGTCCGGAGAAACGGCCACTTCATGCTTGTGGACGTGGAGTACCACAACGGTGATTTCGTAAAGATAAAGGTATGAACAGAGATACATCCATAAGTGTAAGCCCGGAAGCATTGACTTCCGGGCTTTTCACTGTTTTAATGCGTCCATTTTTGCTGCAGAGGATTGAGGAAAACTGAACATGGCAGCCGTTTCAGCAAATACTTTGTTCCCCTTTTATTCTCCGGGAGGGCATGATAAGATGAAATCAACGATAACGGACAATTACGGAGGAAACCATGAAAATCGGCGAAGTGTGCCTGCTGACGAACGATGTGCCAAGGCTCGCGGCGTTTTACAAACAGCTGCTCGGCGTGGATAACGACAGCAATGATGAAACCCATCAGTTTATTCTTTCCGAAGAGACTGTGCTGACGATCTATAACGATGGAACAGCAAAGAATAACCGGAACGAGAATATCTGCCTGGCATTCACGGTGGATGATATGGATCAGGAATATGAAAAGGTAAAAGCCCTGGGCGCGAAGGTCATTGAGCCGCCGGCGCAAAGACCCTGGGGTGCGGTCAATATGAGTTTTTATGACCCGGACAACAACATCATCTACTTCAGGAGTTTCCCGGAAAAATGAAAAGTGTCCTGAATACAGACCTGATCTATGAAGTCCTGTCCGTTGTGGAAGAGATCCCGGAAGGGTACGTGGCAACCTACGGCCAGATTGCCAGGCTGACCGGCCGGGACAGAAACGCGAGGCTGGTGGGAAAAATCCTGAGCATGTCAGAATATTACGGGCAGTATCCCTGCCATCGTGTGGTCAATCATGCCGGAAGAACCGCGCCTGCATTTCGTACGCAGAGGGAGCGGCTGGAGGCAGAAGGGGTTGAGTTTAAAGACAACGGCTGCGTGGACCTGAAAAAGTACCAATGGGATTGCTGAAAACCGGGGCGATCCGGTCACGGATCGCGGTCATAGCGCAAAAACAATTTTGGTCACCCGGAATCATCGGACCTATCCAAACCTGTTTTCCCGACACTATATGGGTGTAAATGCATTTACACCTGTACGGAAAGGAGGGGAGAACCATGGATCAGAATGAAATACTGAAATACGTTGAGCCTGTTTTGCATTTCTGCCGGAAACGCCTGAACAGTCCTTATGACGCTGAGGATCTTGCGAATGACATTCTGCTGCACGTGCTTACGGGTATAAAAAAGTACGAAATCGAATCGCTGGATGCCTGGGTCTGGCGGGTTGCCCATAACAGATACGCAAGGTTCATAAACGCGCAGAGCCGGAACAAAATGATTCTTTCGGGCGATGAATACCTGCTGGAATCGGCCGGCGGGGGCCAGACAGGCGAAGACGACGAAGCGGAATACCAGGCTGTATTCAAATATCTTCATACGCTTTCCACCGAATACCGGAATATCTTTATTGATTATTACGTCGGTGAAAAGAACGTTCGTGATCTTTCGGTCAAATACTCCCTTCCCGAAACCACCATCAAGTGGCGGCTCAGTGAAGGACGCCGGAAAATCAGGGAACGGATAGGAGAAGATAAAATGGACAGGGTTTATAAACGAATCAACTGGAATACGACGGTATGCAACGGAAACCTGAATACAGATGAATACCTGCACTCCCAGATCGCGCGGGCAATCTGCCTGACCGCGTATGAAAAGCCGCTGACAGTGGATGAAATCAGCATGGCTACCGGAATCCCCGCAATGTACATCGAGGACGAGATCCCCAGGCTTGAATACGGAGACGCCGTGAAACGGACCGGAAACAAATATGCGGCAGACTTTATCATCCTTCGCCTGGAAGACCGGAAGAAACTTGAAACCGCATCCGGTCAGCTTATCGGAATGTTTGCGGATTACTTTGAAAAACAGTTTTCGGAAAAAGCCGAAGAGGTGAAAAAGTCAGATTTTTACGGCCATGATTTCGGCATGGAGCGGCTTGGATATATCGTGATCCCTTATGTGATCAGGAACATGATCAGGGCCGTAAAAAGAAAACTGCGCCTTGAGAACGGTCCGTATCCGGTCCGGAAGGACGGCGGCTACGGCTGGATGATTGTTGAGGAAACAGAGGATGAACGCGAAAACGCGGCAGCGTATAATTCGGGCTGCGATACAACGGGGGATGACACCGGCTGCCGGAATGAAAAACCGTCCCATATTTATTACTACTGGATAAGCAAATACTTTGATCCGGCGGTTTATCACGTATACGGCATACAGCGAATGTACGCCAAAAGGATACCGCAGAGCAGCGAAAACGGCATCATCCATACCGAACTCAGCGATGAGGAAGCGGCGCATTATATCCGGAACGGGCTGATTGAAAAGTGCGGCAGTCAGTATAAACTCCGGTTTGCCTGCTTTACCTACGCGGCTTTCAGGGAGTTTGTTTCACGGTTTGAGGCTGATGGCGGCGGGCTGGAAACGCCTCTCGGCGAGTGGATTAAAGACATAAGGGAAACCTTCGCTTCATTCGTACCCGAACGGCTGGATTCGCAGATCAACCAATGGGTATTCAACTACGCAAACCAGCTTACCGGGTATGTCTGCGAGGAAATGATCCGGCGCGGTGTCCTGAAAAAACCGGAGGGGGATATCCCCCTGACAGACGGCGTGTTTTATGCGGAGAGCGAATATATCAGAAACGTATAAAGTATCCCGGTACGGGAACGGAGACTCCGGAACGCTGCATGACAAGCGTTCCGGAGTTTTGCCGCTGCCGGAAAGCATTGACGTTTTTTTCGGGTGTTCTTGTTGATCTGCTCCGCATATGCTATACTCTGTCTGAAACGGGGAGGCAAGGGGCGTGCCCGCGTTTCAGAATCCATGAACAAAAAACGGTTTAAGTATCCGATAACCGGATGACTGAAATACAGACGGAGGAAATCCAATGAAGCACACCAGATGGGGGATCTCGTTAGCCGCAGATGTTTCTGCTCCGCGCAAGGCCTGACACAGGACGAAGCCTGCACGGAGCGGTCGGAACCTTTCGTCCGATCAGGCTTTGCGCCGCATGCAAATAAACACATGTCAGGAGCAAAGCCATATGAATAAACATTCTTTTAAACAACTATACAGTTTTCTTTTGCTATGGGGATCACAGACCGTATCCCAGCTGGGAACGGCCATGACGGATTATGCGGTCATTATCTGGGTATACAGCCAGAAAGGAACTGCATCCAGTGTGACCCTGCTGACCGTTTGTACTTTTCTGCCGACGATCTTTCTGCGCTTCCTGGCGGGAGGCATGGTGGACCGGCAGAACAAAAAGCGTATCATGCTGATCGCTGACCTGCTGGCGGCCTGCGGAACAGCGGCTGTGTTTGTGCTGCATTCCGCGGAGGTCCTGCAGATCTGGCATCTGTATGTGATCAATTTCCTGCTCAGCCTCATGAATGCCTTCCAGGAACCGGCTTCCTTTGTGGCTGTCAGCTTGCTGGTGCCGAAGGAACATTATGCCCGGGCCAGCGGACTGCAGGGCTTCAGCGGGGCCGCGGTGTCGATCCTGGCCCCGGCGCTTGGCGCGCTGATCCTGGCGGCCGGCGGACTGGAAACAGTCCTGATCGTTGACCTGGCGACCTTTGCCGCGGCTTTCCTGATCCTGCTGTTCCTGATCCGGATTCCGGAGCCGGAACGGCAGGAAAGGGAAGAAGAACCCTTTTCCAAAACCTGCACAGCCGGGATCCGGTATCTGAAGGAGCATACGGCCATTCTCCGGATCACCCTGTTCCTGGCAGTAATCAATTTCCTGGCGAAGCTGGGCAATGACGGAATGCTCTCACCCTTTATCCTGGGCCGGACAGGCAATAACCAGTCCGTGCTGGGCATGGTGGAAAGCTTTACGGCCATGGGCGTGCTTGCCGGAAGCCTGCTGATGACCCTGATAAAGCCGCCCAGGAACCGGACCCGGCTGATCTTTATTACCACCGGCCTGATCTTTTTCGGAAACATCGTCCAGAGCCTGACCGCCCGGCCGTGGCTCTGGTGCGCGGCCGCTTTCGGAAGCTACCTGGTGGCGGCAGTGATGAACGTGAACATGGATACCCTGATGCGGGAGAAGGTCCCGCTGGAAATGCAGGGACGGGTGTTTTCCGCAAAGAGCACGCTGCAGAATTTCACGATTCCGATTGCACTCCTGCTGGGCGGCCTGCTGGCGGATACGGTGTTTGAACCGTTTATGCAGGCGGATTCCCCGGTTCAGCGGGTTTTATCCGGTTTCTTCGGCGCGGTGAAAGGGTCGGGCATCGGTCTGATGTTCTTTATTGTGGGAATTGCCGGGATGCTGGTCAGCTTTACCCGGCTGCGGAAACCGGTTTACAGGGAACTGGACCGGAAGGAAACAAACACATTACAGACGGAACTGAATGGAGGAAACAAAGATGAATAAGAATAAAGCGGCTGCGTTTTTCAGTGGATTCCCGGAACGCAGATTTACAAAGGAGATTGCCGAGCGACTGGAAAAAGATCTGCCTGTGCGCAGGTGCATTGTGTTTGTCACGGCCTGCCCGGTGGATTATCAGCGGAATGACGAGGATTCAGCCGGAATGCACGGAATGTTCGTGGAATACGGAATCGGCTTTGAACGGTTCTGCGTGGTGGATGCCAGGATGGACCCTGCCGACGCGCAGAAATGGGCCCGGGAGGCTGACTGCTTTTTCCTCATGGGCGGCGGAGTCTGCACCGAGCAGATGCAGCTGATGAAGGACAAAGGGATCTGTGATATTGTCCGGGACGGCCCCGCCATGGTTTTGGGTGTCAGCGCCGGATCCATGAACATGGGCTCTGTGACAGTAGATTTTGAAGATGCCACTGAACCGTATGAAGGACTGGGTTTTGCCGATATTACCATGATCGGTCATTTCAACTATAACGATACGGAACGGCTGCGGTTCATGAAGGCGGTTTCCATGTGGCGGCCTGTGTGCGCCATGGAGGATGAGAGCGCTATTTTTATCAGGGACGGAAAGGTTGACATCATCGGTACGATTCATAAAATAGTGAAAGAAGAAATCGGGCCGTTTACGAAAGAAGACGTCCGGCTCTGAGAAACGGCCCCTGCTGAGCACATTCATCCAATTAAAATCATCAATCAGATCGGAGAATGTTATGAGAACCATCAGATATCAGAAGCTTGTTCGAGACAAAATCCCCGAGATTATTGAAAAACAGGGGAAACAGGCCGTTTGCTCCACTCTTTCCGACGAAGAGTACCTGGCACGGCTTGACCAGAAACTGTCGGAAGAACTGGAGGAATACCTGGAAGACAAATCGATGGAAGAGCTGGCGGATCTGCTGGAAGTGATGATGGCTGTGGCAAAAGCAAGAGGCAGTTCCTTCGAAGAAGTTGATAACATCAGGAAACAGAAGGCTGTTCAGAGAGGCGGATTTGAGAAAAAGATCCTTCTCGAGGAAGTTCGCGAACCATAATGCTGTTCCGCTCCCGGAGCTCCGGCTCCGGGAGTTTCATGAAAGCGCCTGGAAACAAAAAACTAACCAAAGGACAGGAATAACCATATGGAAATATTGCTGGAACAACTGACGCATGACAACTATGATGACGCGCTGAAGGTTAACCGGGATGACATTCCGGAGGAATGGGTGGATAATGCGACATCCCTGATGGAAGTGACGGATTACGGCGCGGAGCATCATCTGATCGGGCACACTTACCTTGTCCGCGCTGACGAAAAACCGGTCGGCCTGATCATGATCGGAGAAGCGCTGGAATGGGATACGGATCCTGACGAGATGAAAGGGAAGCCGTTCTACCGGGTGATGGGCTTTGTGGTGGACAAGGCATACAGGAACCGGGGGATCGGCGGAGAAATCCTGGAAAAGGCAGTAGCACAGGTTTACAGTGAATTCGGAAAACGCCCGTTAGCCCTCGGCGTTCACAGGGACAACCTCCGGGCCGGCAGGTTCTATGAACGGCACGGGTTTAAACGAATGGGTGTTTACGAAGGCAATGACGAGTATTATCTCCGGCTGACAGACTGAACCGGGAACTTTTGGAAACCGCCGGCTGTGAAGAGTCGGCTGTTCCCTGCGCTTCCTGACAGGAAATCCTCCGCCTGATGTCGAAATATATCAACAGGCAGAAAGCGGAGGAACATATGAGCTACGAGTATGATCCTTTGTTGAAGGCGAAAAAGGGAGAATCCCCCAGGGAGGAACCCCGGGAATCGCCGCAGGACTGTCCGGAAACACCAGTCCTGATCAGTACTGATGATTTTTATGACCTGCTGATGGAACAGCAGGAGCAAATGTAGTATTGCCTGAAAAGCCCGGGAGAGGCGTGCCCTCACCCGGACTTTTTGTTTCTGTTAAACCCATGTATTCAAAGATTGTATTGCATGGAAATATAGGTTATCATGATACATATCAAAAAAAGCATAAATCTGAAAGGAGTTGACCCTCAATGAAGAAAACCATCGCGCTGGCGCTTTCCATTGTCCTCGTCCTCGTTTCACTTTCATGCATCGCACTGGCTGAAGAAGGACCCAGATTCGTGACAATCCAGGAATGGCTGGATGCAAAGGGAGACTGCGGAGACTGCATGCTCCTGCTGAAGGTCCGGCAGGTGATCAATCCGGTGCTTGCCCTTGCGGCAGATGAAACCGGAACGGTCAACCTGTATTCGGGCGCCAATGATCCCGACTCTTTTGTCGCTTTTATGGGTGAAGAAGAAGGACCTCTGGACGGCTGGATCCTGGTTATCGCGAATCCGAAGTATAACCCGTATGAAGGAACGATCGAGATGGCGGAATGGACGCTGCTTCGGATCATCCCCAATATCGAATAAGAAAACCATCAGCCGGCTGTCCGGAACCAACACTGATGGCTGCATGACCAGCTGAAGTACTGACTGAAAAGACCCGGAAGAGGGGGGATCCTCTTCCGGGCTTTTTTTGTTTCTGTTAATCTCCTAAAATGATTGTCCGGATATTTTCATCAATTTGTGAAGCACTCAGTCCCTGCTGAATCAGGGGCTGGATGACCTCCCGGCTTTCCCGGGTATGGGGCAGTTCCGAGGCCAGTTTACTGGCTTTATCTTCTTTTCCGGCCTTCAGGTACAGGAAGCATAAGGCTGCCCGCAGGGTTGATTTCTGTTTCTCGTTCGCGGAGAGGGGGAGTCCCCGCTCGATCAGCTCAATGGCCTCTTCCGTATCTCCCTTCAGGGCCAGGGTGCTGGCCAGCCCCAGGATCATGCCCGGCATGTTCGGATAGATCAGCAGGGCTTCCCGGTAGGTCTTTTCAGCCATGTCATAGTCTCCGCTCTGCTGGAATGCCACGGCTTTCTGATGGATGCTGAAGCGGGTTTGTTCCGCACGGATGGTATCCATGCCGATCAGCAGGTCTACACTGGTTTCAAAAATGTTGGCCAGCGCTGGAAGAAATGTGATGTCAGGATAGCTTTCGCCCCGCTCCCACTTGGAAACGCTCTGAGCGGTAATCCCCAGGAGTTCAGCCACATCTTCCTGCGTCAGGCCTTTCGCGATGCGGTATTTCTTCAGGTTTGCCGGTAAATAGTTCATTGCCTGTTCCTCCGTTTTGATATTTCAGAACGTCCTGCATGAGTATCATACCACGTCCCGGCGTAAATCCAATGGCGCAATAGTTGTGTTTCTCTCAACCGCGGCCTGAAAACTCTTTTTTGACGAAGGATTCGGGAACTGTTATGATAAACCCGGTCATTGCTGATCTTCAGGGGGGAATCCAAATGAACAAGGGACGCATCCTTTTTCTGAACGGCGTTACCAGCTCGGGCAAAACCTCGATTGTGGAAGCACTGCAGGAACGCAGGGAGGTTTTCTTTTATGTCGCTGCCAACGACCTGTTCCAGGAGATGATCGGGGAAAGCTACCTGCAGGAGGATTACTGGAAATACCTGGGGGAAGTGATCATCCTGATGTACCATACAGCGAAGCTGTTTTCTGATATGGGCAAAAATGTAATTATCGACGGGATTCTGGTGGAACGGGAGGGCGTTTCACCGCATTATGAGCAGCTGTGCTCCATCCTGAAGGATAATCCCCTGGACGTGGTGGAAGTATACTGCCCGCTGGAGGTCTGCAGGCAGCGGAATACTGACCGGGGCGACCGGTATGAGGGACAGTCGGAAGAGCAGGCCGCGCTGATGGCGAAGAATATCCGGTACAGCATGAGGGTGGATACCGGTAAGCTGTCCCCGGAAGAATGCGCGGATGCCATCCTGCGGGAACTGTTCGGAATCCCGAAGGAGGAACGGGATTGAAGATTTATTTTGCGCCGATGGAAGGCATCACCGACGGGATCCTGCGGCAGACCCATCACAGGATTTTCGGAGGGATTGACGTCTACTGCCTGCCGTTTCATAAGCTGACGCAGTCCCTGTCGCTGCTGACCCGGGAGGAGCGGGACATCTCCCCGGAGGAAAACGAAGGCCTGAACGTACTGCCCCAGGCACTGACCCGGGATCCGGAACAGCTGTCCGCCTGGCTTTACTACGTGAGTGAATGCGGATACTCCTGCGCGGACCTGAATATCGGATGCCCGTCCCCGACGGTGACAAAAAGGGGAAGGGGCAGCGGCCTGCTTCAGGATCCGGGTTACCTGCGGGCTTTCCTGGACCGCGTGTTTTCGAACACACTGCCCGTATCGCTTTCCGTCAAAACCCGTATCGGCTATGAAAGCGCGGAGGAGTGGCCCGGGCTTGCGGAGCTGCTGGCTGAGTATCCCTTTTCCCATGTGACCATCCATGCCCGGACGACCAGGGAACAATACACCGGCGCGGTTCATCCGGAAGCTTTTGCACTGGCGCTGGAAAAGGGAATCCCGCATCCGGTTTACAACGGAGACCTGAGGACCGTGGAGGATGTCCGGGAATTCGCGGACCGCTTCCCGGCCGCCGAAGCGGTCATGATCGGCCGCGGCCTGCTGGCGGATCCGGCTCTTGCCCGCAGGATCCGGGGCGGAAAAGAAGCAAGCCGGGACGAACTGAGGACCTGGTACACGGCCCTTTATGAAGGCTGGCTGAACAGGTTTGACAGAACGATTGCCCTGGGCCGGGTCAAGAAACTGATGGAGTGGCCCGGCGAGGGGGATATCCGGCGGAAAAGGCTGCTGCGGAGGGCAGACAATATTGAGAGCTGCATCGACGCGGTACTCGGGGATTGACTGTCCGGAAGGTAAGCTGCCGGGGAAACGGATACATCATCCAGGACGAACCGATGGCATGGATAACATGCTATTCTGCAGAAAAAGAAAGGAAAGAAGCCGATGAAAATTACTTTCCTGGGAACTGCCGCGGCTACGGCCTGCCCGCTGGTGTTCTGCCGCTGCCCGGTATGCCGGGAGGCCTGGCGGAAAGGCGGCCCTGATTTCCGCCGCCGGTCCAGTGTCCTCATTGGTGAGGATTTGCTGATTGACCTGGGTCCGGATGTGATGAGTTCAGCGTTTGATTTCGGCGTGGATGTGAGCGGGATCCGATTCCTGCTCCAGACCCATTCCCATTCCGATCATTTTAACGCCGGGCATCTGATAACCCGTATGCAGGATTACGCCACAGAGGACATTCTGCCCCTGGAGGTCTGTGCTTCTCCGGAAACCCTGCGGCATATGTCAGAATACCTGGCGCTGGAGGAACCGGGGGCTGATCTCCTGCTGCCTGAATGGCAGGAACGCCTGAACCTGAGCGTGCATTCCATGCGCCACGGAGACATGCTCGTCCTGGGAAACCGCCGGATCACCGCGGCAGAGAGCAATCATGATCTGCAGGACGGATCGCTGCTCTATATTATCGAAGAAGAAGGGAAAACCTTTTTTTATGCCACGGATACCATGCGACTGACGGACAGAACCTGGAAGCTGTTCCGGGAACGGGGATTTGCCTTTGATGCTGTGGCGATCGATACAACATACGGCCCGGGAACCCACGGCGGCGGACACCTTTCCGCGGATCAGGCAGCGGAGGAGATTGCCCGCCTGCGGGCGGAGGGTGTGCTGAAGCCCGGCGGGCGGGCCTTTGCCACCCATATCTCCCATGAAGGGATGCCGCTCCACCGGGAACTTGACCAATACGCAAAAGCGCACGGCTTTGAAGCTGCCCGGGACGGACTGTCCCTGGAAATATAGAACCGGACAAGACAGCGGCATAATGATGATGTATGCCGGCGAGCGGTGATTACACTGCAGGCCGAGCGGTTTCGGGATTGACCGGGGATTGTGACCGAAATGACTGAAAATGAAGGAAATCAAAGTCCATGATAAACATGAGAAGAATGACGGAGGATGAATATGTTGTCTTCCGGGGGAACAGCATTGCCGATTACGCGGGCGACCTGATGAAGGAAGGCCGGCCGGAGGAACAGGCAAGAGAGGAAGCACAGGAAGAATTTGAGTCCATGCTCCCGCGGGGCCGGGAGACGGAAGACCAGTTCCTGATGATGATTGACGATGCGGAGAGCGGGAAAAATGTCGGATGGATCTGGTATATGTATGAGCTGAATGAAGAAGGAAGCAAACAGGTTTTCCTGAATGACTTCCTGATTGAAGAAGCAGAACGGAGAAAAGGATACGCCGCCGCTGCCCTGGCGGAGATGGAACGGCGTGCCGCCGCGGACGGCTGCCGGGAGAGCGTCCTCTATGTATGGGAACATAACCAGCCGGGTATCAGCCTGTACCTGAAATGCGGATACACCGTCTGTAGCAGGCAGGATGACGGACAGTACACGAAAAAGACGCTGGGCTGATCACCGGTTTTTGTGTCAGGAACAGTTACAGATGAACGTGGTATATCATTGCTGCGGCAGATCCCCTACAATCCTGTTTGAAAGGAGGTGCGCATGATGGCTTACAGAAACGCGCAGGAGATTTTTCCGGAAGGTCTCCTGAAGCAGATCCAGCGGTATGTCTCCGGCGAGACCATTTATATCCCGGCTGGGGAGGAAAGAAAAGCCTGGGGCGAGACGTCCGGATACCAGCGCTATATCCGGGAAAGAAACGAAGAGATCCGCTCCGGTTTCGCAAAAGGCCTGTCCATTGAGAAACTGATGGACAAATACGCGCTCTCCTATGATTCCATCAAACGGATTGTGTATAACAGGAGGGAGACCGCAATGCTGAAATATAGCGCTACATTGTCATCCGCGAAGGCCTATGCCGAAGCGGGCAAACTGGACGCATGGATCCATCTGTACCTGAACGAGGAGGGACGGAATATTCCTTTCTCCGACGGCCTGAAACTGTTTGACCGGTATTATTTCAGCCCGGCACTGTTTCCGGTCAGCCTGTTCAAAAGATGCACCGGCCCCGAACCGGAAATGAAATACCGGGTGGACAAGGACTGGTGGGAACAAAGGATCGCGGAACTGGAGAAAAGCATCCGGGCAGGCGCCGATATGCCGCCGATGATTGTCCATTATGTGGACGGCGGATTCGAACTGAATGACGGCAACCACCGCCACCAGGCTTATGAGAACCTGGGTATTGAAAAGGCCTGGGTGATCATCTGGATCACGGAAGAAGCGGAACGGGACGATTTCATGAACAAATACGGCGAATATGTCAAAGAATGCAAGGTTATCCGCCGGTAAGACAAGGATGTGAACCTTATGAGACTGATTATCATTACAGGAACCTGCGGCGCGGGGAAATCCACGCTGCGGGACAGCCTGCCGGAAATGCTGGATACGGAACGCTATGCCTGCGTTGATTCGGATGAGGTTGGGCTGAACTGGTGGGACTATGCCGGAACCGACCGGGAGGAAAAGTACGGAGAGGACACCCTGAAGCGGGCTGCGGGTATGGCGGCGGGGAAGGATCTGGTTTTTGTTTCCTGCCTGAACCCGCAGGATTATTTCGCGAAGGTAACCGCGCCGGAAGGGATTACAGCAACGTTTTTCATTGCTCTTTGCCCGCCGGATGAAGTGATCGAACAGCGGCTGAAAGCCAGGCCCAAAGAGCGGGGGTTTACCTCGGATGAGATCATCCGGCCGCACCTGGAATATAACCGGTGGTTCCGGAAAAACCGGGGAAAGTTTTCACTCTTTCTTGATAACGGAAATGAGACGGTGGAGGAAACCACCCGGAAAATCGCGGCGTTTATCAATGCTTTACCCGGATAAGAACACCAGGCAAAACGGCCCGGCATCCAAATCAGGATGCCGGGCTTTCTCATGGGATTTTCATCAAAACTTCATTTGTTCGCCTTCCTATCCGGATGGGCGCATGATAAAATGAGGACGGTTGGTCCGGGCCTGCGGGCAGGCGGCCCGGGAGTCCGATCAGATCCCATTCAAAACCTGGAGGAACAGAATCATGCGCGTTATGCTGACATCCTGCGGACTGGAAACAGAGCAGATTACAAACCGCTTCCTGGAAATGCTGGGCAAGGATCCGGCTGAAGCCCTGGCGCTGTTCATCCCGACGGCGGCCATTGACGCTGACGCGATAGACGTGCTTCCCAAATGCATGCAGGACCTGCTGAAATGCGGCATTCCCAAGGAAAATATCAAGGTGTTCGACCTGCATGAGGATATTCCGGAGGACGAACTGAAAGCTTTCGATGTGATCTATTTCTGCGGCGGAAGGACTTCCTATCTGCTGAACAGGATCAATGACACCGGATTCCGGAATTCCCTGCTGTCCTACATCCGGGATAACGGGTTTGTCATCGGCGTCAGCGCGGGAAGCATCATTTTCGCCAACAACCTGCCGGATAACCTCGGCCTGATTGATACCAGACTGGATGTTCACTGTGACCAGAGCAGCTTTACCGGGAAAGTATCATTCCCGCCGGCGGAGAACATCAGGCTGTCCAACAACGCCGCCATGCTCATCCGGAGCATTCCGGAGAACACGGAGATCATCGACGGCTGACTGCCGGATGAGGGCGGACAATACACAAACAGGAGAAGAATGAACCATGGAACTTGCAAAGAACCTGGAGACCCCGAGACTGGTGATCCGGCCCTTCCGGAAAACGGATACGGACTTTGTTCTTTCCGTCTGGGGAGACCGGGAAAACGGGAAATACATGACTACCGCGGCAAGCGAAAACGTTGATGAAGAGTACCTGGCAGCGGTTGAGGGACTGACGGATGACAAGTACGGGTATAATATGATCGTTGAACTGAAAGAAAGCGGCATCCCGGTCGGCACCTGCTGCGCCTACCCGGAAAACGGGAACTATGACATCGGATACTGCATTGTCAAAGATCACTGGAAGGAAGGCCTGGGATCCGAAATGATCGAAGCCCTGCTCCAATGGATCCGGGCGGAGGGCGGAACGTCCGTCTCGGGTGAAGTAGCGGACGACAACAAAGCATCCTTGGCGCTGCTCCGGAAATTCGGTTTTACGGAGGACCGGAAAAGCCGGTACAAAAAATGGGGAGAAGAAACGTATTTTGACGCCCATTACCTGAAGCTCAACCTGTGAACTCTGCCGGACGAATGAGGAGGCAAGATGCTTTACCTGAGCACGTTTACCTTTCCGGGAGAGGAAACAGAAACCGACTTTATGTTTGGCCTGAAGACCACCTATGACCAGTCGGTTTATCCCTACCGGATCCTGCCGAAGGTCGGGCTGGACGAGATCGTTTTCCGCCCGGTCACGATCCTGTACGGCGGAAACGGAAGCGGAAAGAGCACGGCGCTGAACGTGATGGCGGAAAAGCTGAACCTGAAGCGGAACAGCGTTTACAACCGTTCCCGGTTTTTTGAAAACTTTGTCGAACGGTGCCGGGTTACGCTGGAGGAGGAGATTCCCCCGGAAAGCCGGATCATTACCAGCGATGACGTGTTTGACATGATGCTGGATATCCGCTCCATCAATGAGGGAATTGACCGGAAACGGGAAAAGCTTGCGGAGGAGTATTACGAACTGAAGCAGGAACGGTTTCAGATCCGGTCCCTGGAGGACCTGGACCACCTGCGCCGGATCACCAACGCCCGGAAGAAAACCTACAGCCGGTTTATCGAAGGAGAGTCCGGAAAGACGGTCCGGGAGCGCTCCAACGGGGAAAGCGCCCTCATGTTTTTCCAGACAAAGATTGAACCGGACACGCTGTGCCTGCTGGATGAGCCGGAAAACAGCCTGAGCCCGGAGAACCAGCTGATCCTGGCGGATTTCCTGATGGAATCCGTACGGTACTGCGGAAACCAGCTGGTGATCAGCACCCATTCCCCGTTCCTGCTGGCTTTTCCGGGAGCGAAGATCATTAACCTGGACGATGGGTCCCGGGTGGTGGACAGCTGGACGCAGCTGAAAAACCCCAGGGTTTATTATGACTTCTTCAAAAAGCATGCCGATGAATTTGAGGAGAACTGACTGAACGGAGGGACATCCGTGGACGAAGCGAGGAAAGAATCTGAAACCGCGGAGAGGAAGAAACGGGAGCTGTATTTCCGGCAGAAGGAACTGCTGGACACGTTCCTGGAAAACGGCGCGATCAGCCGCGCACAGTATGACAAGTCGCTGGGAGACCTGACGGTAAAGATGGGAATCCATCCGGAGGAACGCTGATGCATTTTGTGGACGCAAAGGGAATCCTGACCGGCGGCAAAGGCCATTTCGGGATGAATATCTACCGCGGGTGTTCCCACGGCTGTATTTACTGTGACAGCCGGAGCAAATGCTATCAGTTTACCCATGCGTTCGAAGACATTGAAGTGAAGCGGAACGCGCCGGACCTGCTGGAGCAGGCCCTGAAGTCCAAACGGCAGAAGGCCATGATCGGTACAGGCTCCATGTCCGATCCCTATATGCACTGCGAGGAGCAGCTGGGCCTGACCCGGAAATGCCTGGAAATCATCAGCAAATACGGATTCGGCGCGGCCATCCAGACCAAGTCCGACCGGATCCTGCGGGACATCGACCTGCTGGAGGAGATCAACCGGAAAGCCAAATGCGTGGTGCAGATGACGCTGACCACCTGGGACGATCAGCTGTGCGGGATCCTGGAGCCGAATGTCTGCAATACCCGGAGACGGGTGGAAGTGCTGGAGGAAATGCGGAAAAGGGGAATCCCCACCGTTGTCTGGCTGTCTCCGGTCCTGCCCTTTATCAATGACACACCGGAGAATATCCGGGCAATCCTGGAAGCCTGCGCGGAAACACAGGTGAAGGGAATCATCTGCTTCGGTATGGGACTGACGCTGCGGGAAGGCGACAGGGAATACTATTACGCGGCGCTGGACCGGCATTTCCCGGGACTGAAGGAAAAGTATATCCGGACTTACGGAAACGCCTATGAAGTTCCGAGCCCCCGCAGCCGGGAACTGATGAACCTTTTCCGGTCTTTCTGCCGGGAGCACGGGATCATGTGCACCCCGGAGGAATGCTTCGGTTATATGAGCGTTCTGCCGGACCGGTATCAGCAGATAACGTTTCTGGATGAATAAAAACTGAACAAACAGGAGATCTGTACACAATGGAATATGAAATCAGAAAATACGGAAGCCTTGACGAGGAACAGAAGAAGCAGGCGGTTGAGCTGTTCATGGAAGGCTTCGGAAAGATGATGACCTTCGCAAAGGACGAAGAACTGAAAAAGAAACTGCTTTTCGACATTTTCGACCCGTCTCTCTTCCTGTGCTATACGGCGGAGGGGAAGGTCCTGGGACTGCTGGGCCTGGCGGACAGCAAAGCCCGTCCGCTGAATTTTGCTCCGGAGGCCTGCAAAAAGCATTTCGGGAATTTCAGGGGCGGGATCATCAGCAAACAGATGAACGCGGTTTTCCAGAAGCCTGTGGTGAAGGCGGCGGACGAACTGTATATCGACATCCTGGTTACGGGATCTGCGGCCAGACGGAAAGGCGTCGGTACAGCATTGCTGCAGTACGCCTTCGGGCTGGAAGGGTACAAAAGCTGCCTGGTTCATGTGTTTTCCAACAACCGGGCAGCCATCAGCCTGTATGAGAAGAACGGGTTTGCCGTGGAGAAAAGGGAAAAATGGTCCCTGATGCGCTTCCTCGGCGCGGGATCCGGGTATCCCGTCCGGATGAGAAGAACTGTCGGATAAGCGGGTTTACAGCAGCCGGAAGCCAGGGAGAACCGCGGTTTCACGATGTATCCTGAATTATTTTCGTTTTCCCCTTGACGGGAAGGCTGAAAATGATAATATAGTGCCAGTGCTTTCCTGAGAGAGGCAGGGAAGAAGGAATATTAAGACAAGGTGATCCTGTCATCAGCGTCTTAAGCAATTTACGGGACCACTCCGACACGGAGTCGAGGCCATACGGACAGCCGGGTCCACTGCCGATGGGCGGTTTTCCGCCTTATTGATTGAGTTAAAAGCTCAGTTTTATAAGTTGGTTACTTTATAACCGAAATGCGTAATCTGCGCAAACTTGTGAAATGGTCAATAAGAGTAGTAAAAGTAAGTATTGCTATATAGACTCTGTATGCCGAGCACCACAG